>JALDXK010000308.1:0-7134 GCA_032155105.1 Acidobacteriota bacterium | reverse complement strand
CCTTCTCGCGCGACAGCACGATGTGGCCTTCACGGTCTTCGGTGCGCGCGAGCAGCACGTCGACCACGTCTCCTTCACGAACAATCACCGCGCCGGTTTCGTCGAGGAACTCGTCGACCGGAATCACGCCCTCTGACTTGTAGCCAACGTCGATCACCACCTCGTTGTTGGTGACCTTCAGGACGGTGCCCTTGACGACTTCACCTTCCGCGAGGTTGCGGAAGCTGTTGTCGTACAGATCCAACAGGCGTGCGTACTCTTGCGGGTCGGCGTCGTCATCGTGGCCCCAGGGTGATGTCGTCTTCATCACCTGCTGCTTGCCCGACCGGGTCGCCGGGGCCGTGGCCTGCCCGGGGTCCCCGGCGCGCGGAGTCTGCGCGTTGGGGTGGGCGTCGGTGGCCGGTTTTTGCTCGTCTTGCGAAATTGCCATGTGCGAAAGGTGTCCTTTACTCTCAGATTTGTCACGTCTGGAACGGTCGCAGGCCGATTGACTGGCCCATCTAGTTTCCGCGTAACCGATAGAGATTACGCTACTTAGCGTGAAACTGTCAAGGCGGCGGGTTGAGCGCCAGCCCCACGATCCGCACACGTGATCCGCAGCGATTCGCACCAACTCGGACGCCTCCTGACACGGCGTTCACCGGCCGTGCGGACGGGCGCGATGTTCATCATTGGCCATGTTTCGGGCCAGAAAGTTGGTGTAGAGTCCCCTCCAGCGGTCAAAAACGGGCCGCCCGAAAGGATCCCGACATGGCTCGGAAGAAGCCAGCGAAGAAGGCAAAAAAGACCGCGGTCAAGGCGAAGAAAGCGGCCCCCGCCCGGGCTTCGGCGCGCAAGGCGAAGAAATCCTCCCGGCCCGCCAAAAAGGCCGCGAAGAAGGCCGCAAAGCCGGCCACTCGCAAGGCCGTGAAGAAAGCCGCAGTCAAGAAAGCCGCCGTCAGAAGGGCTGCGCCCGCCTCAGCCAAAGCGACAGCGGGCAAGGCGAGGAAGGGTGCGAAAGCCACCGCAGCCAGCCCGAGCAAGAAGCCGAACCTGGATCGACCGCGCAAGACCGTCGCCGACATTCACGGCATTCCGTCGAGCCTCGGCATGGCCGGCGGCGCCTCGGCAGCCGCGACCGGACGCGCTGAACTCAAGGAACGCCTGCGCAAGAACACCAGCGCCAGCCCCGCCCTCACGTCGGGTGATGTCGACGCCGATTGGGAGTCCGCCGAAACGACTGGCGACGAGGCCCCGGGCGGCGACAACCCGACGCCCGATCAGGACGTCGTGGACGAGATCGGCCGCGCCCTCGGGGTCGAGTACGAAGACGACGAGGAGTTACAGGGCGGCGCCGAGATCAGCGACCGCGATAAGCATCGCTGGGAGCTCGATCCCTCGTCGAAAGACGACTTCGACGAGGAAAGTTAAAAACGAAAAGTTAAAAGTTAAAAATCGATTTTTAACTTTTAACTTTTAATTTGGCATTTAGATCGAGATGGACGTGTACTTCGTGTCGAGGTACTCGTCCATCCCCCATTTCCCGCCTTCCCTGCCCACTCCCGAAAACTTCACGCCGCCAAACGGCGCATGCGGCACGGCGGGCAGTCCGTCGTTGACGCCGACGATGCCGTACTCCAGGGCTTCGGCAACGCGGAAGGCGCGCCCGAGATCGCGCGTGCAGACGTAGGCCGCCAGGCCGAACGGCGTGCTGTTCGCGGCGCTGATCACTTCGCCCTCGTCGCTGAACGACACCACCGGCGCGACGGGCCCGAACGTTTCCTCCTCGAGAATCTTCATCCCGCGGTACACGTCCACCAACACGGTGGGGTCGAAATACAGTCCGTCGCGCTTCTTGCCGCCGACCAGCGCCTGCGCGCCCCTGCCAAGCGCGTCCTCGACGTGCGCAGCGACCTTCTCGAAGCCCTGGCGATCGACGAGCGGCCCGATCTGCGTGGTGTCCAGCAGCGGATCGCCCACGCGCAACTGGCTGACCGCCTCGGTCAGGCGCCCGGCAAACGCGTCGCGCACCTTCTCGTGCACGTAGATGCGGTTGGCGCACACGCAGGTCTGTCCCGTGTTGCGGAACTTCGACGCCATCACCTGCTGAAGCGCCTGCGCCAGGTCGGCATCGTCGAAGACGATGAACGGCGCGTGGCCGCCCAGTTCGAGCGAGACCCGTTTGACGGTGCGTGCGGCCTTTGCGTACAGCATGATGCCGACCTCGGTGCTGCCGGTGAAGGTCAGCTTGCGCACGCGCGCGTCGGCGAAGAACACGTCTGAGACGGTTGCAGGATCCGACGTCGTCAAGACCTGGAACACATCGGGCGGTCCGCCGGCCTGCGCCCACAACTCACCCAGGCGAATCGCCGTGAGCGGCGATTGTTCCGCAGGCTTCAACACCACGCTGCAGCCTGCGGCCAGCGCCGGCGCGACCTTGCGCGTGACCATGGCCGCCGGGAAATTCCACGGCGTGATGGCATACACCGGGCCTACCGGCTGCGGCATGACGAGCAGCCGCTTGTGCGCAACGTGGCTCGGGACGATCTCGCCGTAGGCGCGCTTGGCTTCCTCGGCGTACCACTCGACGAATCCGGCGGCGTACTTCACCTCGCCGCGCGACTCGGTGATGGGCTTCCCCATTTCCTGCGTCATCACTTTCGCGATGGCGTCCTCGTTGGCGAGAATCGCGTCGCGCCACTTACGGAGGATCTCCGATCGCTCGAACGCCGTCCTCGCCTTCCACTTGACGAACGCCGCGACGGATTTCTCGACCGCCTGCCTGGCATCGTCGGCGGTGGCGTCAGGCGCGCGATCGAGGACTGCGCTGGTGGCGGGGTTGATGACGTCGAAGGTGGACATGGGTGCCTCAGAGACGACGGACCTAAAGGTCCGTCGCTGCAGGATCATTGTAAATACGGCTTCTGTGGCGACAAACCTTTAGGCTTGTCGTGCGTGGACGCGCGCATCAGATCCCACAGCTGAGCGACGTGTTCACGCTCAGTCAATTCTGCGCCTATCGACACGCGGACCATCCACTGTCCATCCAGGAGCGCCGGCGTGAGGTACGCCTGGCCAGATTCGTTGATGCGGGCCGCCCAGGCGAGCGTGTGCGTGTCGAGCGCGGCGCCGGTGAGGCCGTGCGGCTCATGACGGACGCACAGGGTTTGCAGCGGCACTGGCGCCAGGAGGCGCCAGTCTGGCGCCTGCGTGATCTGGTCGGCGAGCCATTGCGCGTTGTCGAGATCCCGCCGCAGCCTCGCCTGCAGGCCCTCCACCCCCTGCTCACGAATCAGGAACCACAACTTGAGCGCGCGGAAGCGGCGGCCGAGCGGCAGGCCCCAGTCGCGGTAGTTGTGCACGCGCCCGTCGGCTGCGCTCTGCAGGTAGCTCGGATTGGTCGACATCACGCGCACCAGGTGCTCGGGGTCGCGCACGAAATACAGCGAGCAGTCGAAGACGGCACCGAGCCACTTGTGCGCATTGACAATCAGCGAGTCGGCGTGCTCGACGCCCTGCCACATCCAGCGGCACTCCGGCAGGATCATCGCCGAGCCGGCCATCGCGGCATCGACGTGCATCCACACGCCGCGCGCCTTCGCCACCTGTCCGATCGCGTCCAGCGGATCGAGCGCGGTGGAGGTGGTGGTCCCGGTGGTCGCCACCACCGCGCACGGCCGGCGGCCGGCGTCGAGGTCGGCCCGGATCAGCAGGTCGAGTGATTCGGCACGCATCGCGAACAACGCGTCGTGCGGCACGAGGCGCACATGCGCCTTGCCGAACCCCGCCAGCAGCGCGGCTTTCTCGACGGAACTATGGCTGTGGGCCGAGGTGTAGACGACGAGCGGCCGATCCTCGCCCTGCAGGCCCTCACGCGACAGGCTGTAGCTCGTGGAGCGTTCGCGCGCGCACAAGAGCGCCACGAGCGTGCTCGTCGATGCCGTGTCGTTGATCACGCCGCTCCAGGCATCGGACAGACCGAGCATCTGGCGCAGCCAGCCGGCCATCACCTCTTCGACTTCGGTCAGCGCCGGGCTCGATTGCCACGCCAGTCCGATCACGCCGAGCCCCGAGCTGAGGTAATCGCCGAGGACGCTCGACAGCAGTCCGTTCGATGGGAAGTAGCCGAAGAAGCGTGGATGCTGCCAGGTGGTGATGCCGGAAATCACGATGCGATCGACGTCGGCGATGATGGTGTCGAATGGTTCGGGTGTGGCGGGGGGATGGGCCGGGAGCGCGGCCTTGATGTCGCCCGGCTGCGTTTGCGCCATCACTGGCCTGGACTCCGCGGTGGCCCGGTAGTCGGCAATCCAGTCGATCAGTCGATGGCCGGCGGTTCGGAACTCATCGGGCGTCATGGCGATTCCTGTGGGCCCGTTGGCCTACTCGAGTCTTTCCTGAATGAGCATCAGCACGCGATTGACGACCACGTCGATCGGCATCGTCGTGGTGTCGATGTAGATCGCATCGTTGGCCCTGGTCAGCGGCGCGACCGCTCGCGTGGAGTCTGATTCGTCGCGCGCGGCAATCTCGCTCTGCACCAACTCGAGACTTCCCTGTCCGCCGGTATGCGCCGGATCGGCAGCGCGCCGCTTGGCGCGCTCCTCGGGGGAGGCGTCGATGTAGAACTTGAGGTCGGCATCGGGAAAGACCACGGTGCCGATGTCGCGGCCTTCCATCACCACCGCACCACCGGTGCCGAGCTCGCGGAACCGGCGCACCAGCGAGTCGCGAACGCCGGGCAGCCGCGCCACCGACGTCGCCGCCTTGTCGATCTGTGGCGTGCGGATCTCGCGGGTCACATCGTGACCGTCGATAGCGGTGCGCCCGTCTTCCTGCACGATGCGCGCGCGATCGGCCAGCGCCGACACGGCCTCATTGTCGTCGAGCGGCACGCCGTCCTGCTGCGCCTTCCACGCCACCGCGCGATACATCGCGCCGGTGTCGACGTGACGATAGCCGAGACGGTCGGCGACGGTCCGCGCGAGCGTGCCCTTCCCCGCGCCCGACGGGCCATCAATCGCAATCGTCAAGAGTTCCACGGAGGATCAGTGTACCATTCCGTTCGTGCCTCTCAGCCGCCGCGGCTACGCGGCGATCGTGCTCCTGGTCCTCGTGCTCGCCGGCGGTCTGGTCGCACTCCCCTACGTGGATGCACTGGGCTTCATCGTTCGCGCCGCCGATCTTCCGGGCGCGGCCGCCACGCTGGCGGGCTGGCGGACCTATTCCTTCACTCCCGAGCCCGAGTTCACGATTCCGACGCGCGCCGGCGCAATTCCGGCGCGACTGTACACGCCGGACGGCCGCTTCCGCCGCACCGTGCTGCTGATGCCGGGCGTGCATCGCGACGGCATCAACGAAGCGCGCCTGGTCGGCCTCGCAAATGATCTCGCCGCCACCGGCTACAACGTCCTCACCGTTGCCGCACCTGATCTGCAGAAGTTCAAGATCACGCCCGAGGTGACCGACGTGATCGAAGACGCGATCACGTGGACCAGCGAGCAGCCGCAATTCCGCACGGACGGAAAGATTGGCGTGCTGGGGATCAGCTTTACCGGCGGGTTGTCGATCGTCGCCGCCGGCCGCGACTCGGTGCGCGATCGCGTGGCGTTCGTGATGTCGTTCGGCGGTCACGGCGACCTCGCGCGCGCGCTGCACTACCTGACGTCTGGCGAGGTGCTGGGCAACCTCGAGGAGGCCAAGCGCAGTTCCGCGGTGGCCGGCGCCGATCACGTCGGCGTGCATCCGCCACACGACTACGGCCTGGCGGTGGTGTTGCTCAACCTGGCCGATCGCGTGGTGCCGCCGGACCAGGTTGCGGCCTTGTCGAAAGGCATCGACGGCTTCCTGCTGGCATCGTCGCTCGCCGTCACCGACCCGCCGAAGTCGGTACCGGTGTTCGAGGACATGAAGAAATACCAGGAGACGCTGCCCGAGCCATCGCGCACCTACATGCAGTACGTGAACGACCGCGCGGTCGACAAGCTCGGCCCGATCCTGCTGCCGGTCGTGGACAGCCTGAAGAACCATCCCGGCATGGTCGCGCTGTCGGCCGAACGCGCGACACCGCCCACGGCGCCGATCTTTCTGCTGCACGGCATCGACGACAACGTGATCCCTTCGGTCGAAACTGTGCTGCTGGCCGAGCACCTCGAAGGGAAGGCGGACGTGACCGGACTCCTCAGCGGCCTGATCACCCACGCCGAAGTCAATCGCAGCCCCGGCGCGATTGAAGTATGGCGCCTCGCCAGCTTCTGGCGAGGCATCATGCGGCATTAGCCGTACCGGCCGCCCAGGGCCGGCCTCTCAACCCTTCGCGCACGCGCAGCCTCAAGACCCAGGTCGGTGAAGACCCCGCGTAATTGGAGGCGGCGGCGAGCACCGTTTGCGGCCTACAATCAAACGAGATGCTTGTCCGGTTACAAAAAATCCTGTCGACCGCCGGTGTCTCATCGCGCCGCGCTTCCGAACAGATGATCCTCGAAGGCCGGGTCACGGTAAACGGCGAGACGGTGCGCGAGCTGGGCACCAAGGCAGACCCGGAGAAGGACGCGATCAAGGTCGACGGCCGCCGCATCAAGACAGCGGCGATCACGCATCGCTACATCGTCCTCTACAAGCCGAAGGGCTACGTCACCACGCGCAGCGATCCCGAGGGGCGCCGGACGGTGATGGATCTCATCGGCAAAGGCGACTACATCTATCCCGTGGGCCGGCTCGATTACGACTCGGAAGGGTTGCTGCTGATGATGACCGACGGCGATCTCGCCGCCGGCCTGATGCACCCGCGTCACGAAGTGGACAAGGTCTACGAGGTGATCGTCATGGGCACGCCCGATCCACGCGACCTCGAGAAGCTGCGCACGGGCGTATTCATCGAAGGCGGACGCACGTCGCCGGCCGTGGTGCATGCCGGCGGTACCGTGAAGGGCGCCAGGCCGACGACGAAGCTGACGATTTCGATCCACGAGGGCCGCAACCGGCAGATTCGCAAGATGTGCAGTGCGGTTGGCCTGCCAGTGCGTGACTTGCGCCGCATTCGCATGGGTCCGATTGGCCTCGGCCGCCTGAAACCTGGGCAGTGGCGCGATCTGACCGCCGACGAAGTCCGTCGCCTCAAAGCCGCAGTCAACCAGGCCGCGATTGGAGGGCGAC
>JALDXK010000307.1:0-7139 GCA_032155105.1 Acidobacteriota bacterium | reverse complement strand
CGAAGCGTGACGAGTCTCTCGAGAAGGCGGCCGCGGCCGCCGAATCAGCCTCAGCCAAGGCCGACCACGAATTCGAGATCAAAGCGATCACGGACGAGCGCCGCGCCGCCAAGTCGGATTTCGAAGCCGAGGAATCGTCGATCGCCGCCGAGCGGCATGCGGCGTATGACGAACGCGAGAAGGAGCGGCGCGTGGCCGAATCTCTCGCGGCGCGCGCCGAAAGCGACTACGCGGCCGACCTGGCCGTTGTCGACCGAGTCGAGAACGAACGCGATGAGGCGGTAAAGAACCTTCGGCACGCGGCCGGCCCTGGCCTGTCGAAGACCAGTCAGGCGCTCGCCGACAACGACTCGGTGTTCGTGAAGGAAATGGTGGCCGCAACCGCCGCGCTGGACAGTCTTGCCGACAAGGCGCCGTCCGGATCGCCACTGCAGGAGTTGATCTCCGATACCGCCAAAAAGGCCCGCGAGCGCTTGTCGAGGACACCTCGTCGCCGAGAGCAGATGCTGCTCCAGAGCCTCGGCCTCGAGCGTTCGTATCTGACGGGCGCCGCCGTCGGCGTGGCCGTGATCGACTCGGGGATCGACAACGCCCACGGCCGCTTCAACGTCGTCCATCGCTACGATTTCACGGCGACCGGTGTGAGCGAGAAGACGAGCGACGACTACGGGCACGGCACGCACGTGGCCGGATTGATCGGCGGCAACGGCATCGACACCCGCGGTTTCGATGCCGGCATCGCGCCGGGCGCCAGGTTGATCGACCTGAAGGTCCTCGACGAAGTCGGGGCCGGCTACACCAGTGATGTCGTGCTTGCGGTCGAGTACGCGATCGCCAACCGGCAAGCCCTCGGCATCGACGTGATCAACCTCTCGCTCGGCCATCCGATCTACGAACCGGCTGCCAGCGACCCTCTCGTGATCGCGGTCGAGCGCGCCGTCAATGCAGGCATCGTGGTCGTCGTGTCCGCCGGCAATGTGGGGCGGAATCTGGAAACAGGCGAGGTTGGCTATGCGGGTGTCACCTCGCCCGGCAATTCGCCGTCAGCCATCACGGTCGGTGCCGTCAACACGAAGGGCACGGAGGCCCGTCACGACGACGAGGTCGCCAAGTACAGCTCCCGCGGTCCCACGTGGTACGACGCCTATGCGAAGCCCGACGTGGTGGCCCCGGGGACCCGACTGGTGTCCGCCCTCGCCAAACGCAGCATGCTTGCCGCGACGCTTGCGAGCAGCGTGGTCGCCGAGAAAGCGAAGCGCCCGAACATGATGATCCTGAGCGGCACCAGCATGGCCACCGGTGTCACCAGCGGCGTCGTGGCGCTGATGATCGAAGCCAATCGCTATGCAGCTGTCGAAACCGGACTTGTCAACCGGCTGTCTCCGAACGCCATCAAGGCAATCCTCCAGTTCACCGCCTACGTCTTGCCCGACACCGACGTGCTCACCCAGGGGGCAGGCTCCATCAATCCGGTCGGAGCCACCGAACTCGCGGCGAGAATTCACCCTGCTGCACCAGTCGGTCAGTCGTGGCTGACTGCCGACGTTACGCCGGTCACTGAAACCGACACGGAAACGTTCCCGTGGTCGCAGCAGATCGTGTGGGGCGACCAGATCGTGTGGGGCGATTCGATCTACGTCAATCATCCCGCGTGGGGCCAGCAGATCGTGTGGGGTGATCAGATCGTCTGGGGCGACCAGATCGTGTGGGGGGATACCACGCACAGCGTGGTGTGGGGCGATCGCTCCGTGTGGAGTAACCAGATCGTATGGGGTGATCAGATCGTGTGGGGTGATCAGATCGTGTGGGGCGACTTGTCGAAGGCGCTCGGCATCTCTGGTACCAGCGTGATCTGGGGGAACGCGCTCGGAGCCAAGACGCCTTAGCGTTGGGGAATGCTGGCGAGCGAACTGTCCCGTTTGGCTCGATCGCGCGTCTAGGTTCGCTCACTGCGCGTTTTCTGATCGACACGCATAGCCGTGTTCCTTGATGATCGGGAACCAGTGGCCCTTTCACCCGGCGCGCGCCTCGGACAGTACGAGATTGTCTCGGCTCTTGGAGCCGGGGGGATGGGTGAGGTGTATCTCGCCAGGGATACCAAGCTCGACCGCGATGTGGCGCTGAAGCTGCTGCCGCCCGATCTTGTCAGCGACCCGGGGCGACTCCGGCGTTTCGAGCTCGAGGCGCGCGCGATCGCAGGGCTCAATCATCCCTCCATCGTCGCCATCTACGAGCTCGGACAATTCGGATCACAGCCCTTCATCAGCATGGAGCTCGTCGACGGCCTGACGCTACGTGAGATTCTGGAAGCGGGGGCGATGCCTCCACGGCGAGCATTGCAAGTCGCCGCGCCGATTGCCGACGGCCTCGCCAAAGCGCACGAGGCGGGGATCGTGCACCGGGATCTGAAGCCGGAAAACCTGATGGTGTCGCACGACGGGTTTGGCAAGATCCTGGACTTCGGCCTCGCGAGACTCGTGGCCGATCCCGATTCGCGACCGGCCAGCCATCCGCCGGTGACAACAATCACCACTGACGGCACCAATCCTGGAACCACGATGGGAACCGTCGGCTACATGTCTCCGGAGCAGGCGAGCGGCAGCGTCGCCGACCATCGTTCCGATCAGTTTTCGTTTGGCCTCGTGCTCTACGAGATGCTCGCCGGACGACGAGCGTTCAGCCGAGCGACCTCGGTTGAAACCTTGTCAGCCATCATTCGCGACGAGCCGCCCTCACTTCGCGAGCTCAATCCGGCAGTTCCATTGCCGGTCCAGTGGGTCGTTGATCGCTGCCTGGCAAAGAACCCGTCCGACCGGTACGGGTCGACACGCGATCTGGCGCGCGATCTGGCGACGGCACGCGATCATTTCTCGCAGCTGACCGCGCCCGGCGCTGCCGGTGTGTCAGCAGCAGCATCCGGGGGCTGGGCTCGGAGACGAGAGCTCGTCGCGTGGGCGCTGGTGGCGACGCTTTTCGCTGCGGCACTGGCGCTCGTGTTTCGTGGCACCTCACGCTCAGCGACGGATCTCGCTGTTCCAGTCCGCTTTGCCCTGTCGTCGCCGAAGGACGTGCACATCACGTGGAGCATCGGCTCGTCGCCATTTGCCGTGTCGCCCAACGGTCGTCATCTCGCCTTCACCGCTACCGGCCCTGATAACAGGCGCCGGGTGTGGCTCCACGCCTTCGACTCGCTCGAGTCGCGGCCGATTGCCGGGACCGAAGGCGCGTTCGGCGCGTTCTGGTCGCCGGATAGTCGTGCGATCGGGTTCTTCACACCGGATCGCTTGAAGCGAGTGTCGGTTTCCGGTGGTGATGTCGCCGTGATCTGCGACGCCCAGTTTGGCGGCGGTGCGACATGGAATCAAGACGACGTCATCGTGTTCGCGCCGCGTATCGACACGCCTCTCTACCGGGTGCCAGCGACGGGCGGCACGCCGACACCGCTGACGACGTTGGACGCCCGCCGCGGGGACGGTGCTCATCTCGGACCGGTGTTCCTGCCCGACGGTCGGCACTTCCTATTCGTGGTCATTGGCGGCGAAGCTTCCGGCAGCTATGTGGCGTCGTTGGATTCTGCTGAACGCACGCGGATATCTGCTGACGCGTTGGCATTGGGATTCAGCGCGCCGGACTTTCTGTTCTTCATGCGTGATCGCACGCTCATGGTCCAGCGCATCGACCTCGAGCGCTTCACGTTGCTGGGGCAGCCGCTGCGCGTCGCCGACGGCATCGATCGGCTGGGGCCGAACGCTGCCTATGCCGTGTCCGCAACCGCCACCCTCGTGTACTGGCAGGGCTCCCGCGTCATCACACAGCCGACGTGGTTTCAGCGCAACGGCACGACCGTAGGCACGCTCGGTCCGGCCGCCGCCTACATGAACGTCGCCCTGTCGCCTGATGGTGAACAGCTGGCGGCGGATCGATTCGACCTCACGCCGGGGATCTGGCTTTTTCATCGTGCGCGATCAACGGCGACACGAGCGACATTCGGTGGCCTCTACGAATCGACGCCGGTATGGTCACCCGACGGGTCCGCGTTCGTGTTCGCGGCGGCGCGCGACACGCCGCCCAATCTGTACGTGAAGCGCATGGGAGTGCTTGGCGAGGAAGAACGCCTCTTCCGAGACCCGTTTCAGATGTTTCCGCAGAGCTGGTCGCGCGATGGCCGCTTCATCGCCTACGTCACCATCCACCCGAAGACGCGGTCGGGTATCTGGTTGATCCCCACGACTGGCGATCGCACGCCGGCGCCGTTTTTACGAACCGAGTTCGATGAGCGAACCGCACGCATCTCCCCCGATGGCCGATGGATGGCGTACTCGTCGAACGAGTCGGGGAGTGACGGCGTCTACGTGACTCGCTTCCCGCAGGCCGGCGCCAAATGGCCGGTCTCTCCCAAAGGCGGATCGTTTCCGATCTGGCGCCGGGACGGCCGTGAGCTGTTCTACCGCGCCCCCGGCGGGCAGCTGATGGCGGTACCGATCGAGGCCGGCTCCGAGTTTCAGCCTGGCGTCGCCGTCCCCCTGTTCAAGCCGCCGGCGTTCGTTGGCACCTTAGGCCTCGGCACGTTCTACGACATCGCGCCCGATGGTCGCTTCCTGATCAACGTCTTCGTGGAACGGACGTCGCCGCCAGCCACAGTGGTCCTGAACTGGCGGCCCGATGCCGAGCGGTAAATCAGAGCAGCCGCAAGAACGCGATGATGTCCCGGATGTCCTGCTCGGTCAGCAGGATGTTCGAATCCGTGATCGGAAACCCGACATTGGAAGTGAACATGAAGACGTACTGCTCCAGCACCTCTTCGAGCGTCTTCGCCGAGTTGTCGTGAAAGTACGGCGCCGTGTGCTTGACGCCGTGGAGCTGCGGGGTCTTGAACATGTTGGCAAAGAACCCGGGGTGCAGAATGCAGGTGTTTTTCGGCGGCAGAAATTGCGCCAGCATCGGGATGTCGTACACGTCGGTGATCATGATCCCGGGATCCGGTGAGCGCACCACCATCGTTGTGTTACAGGGATCGGTCACGGCGAACGTGCGAACCGGGTGGTTCATGAGATTCCGGGAGCTCACGCCGATATCGAACGCGCGCCATCCCGGCGGGGCGCCGGTAGGAATCGTGGCGAACTCGTTGGCCGTGTTCAACATCGGACCGGAGTGGCACAGCGCGCACGCGCCCTTCTTGCTCGGCGGGTTCCATGGCGCGTCGACAAAGAACTCGCGGCCGCGTTTCTCCGACGCGGTGTGCCCGAGGCGCAATATCGGCGCCGCGCCGCCCTCCGCGAACGACTTCAGGGCCTTGCTCGAGAAAAACCGCTTGTCGGTCTGCTGGAATTCGGCAATCGCGGCAAGCTGTTCAGCCATCGGCGGAATCGCGGCTTGCGCATGACGCTCGATAGCGCCCGACGCCTGACCCTCGAGATCGAGATCTCGCATGTCGTACATCAGCGCCGCATCGAGCGCGGGGGTGTTCACCGTACTCGGTACGCCGCGAGCGACCACGACAGAGGTCGCGGACGGATCGTCGAGTATGACTACGCCCTCGGGGAGTTCACGCTCGATCAGAATCGTTGCGTGCGCGGCAATCCGGCTGGTGCCGCCGAAGAAGTCGTCGAGGCCATCGTGCAGGAACAGCGGATCCGAGGGATGCTCGGCTAGGCGCTCAGCGACCTCCTGGGGATCGATCGTGCCGTCATTACCGGAATGACACGTGCGGCACGTGCGGCCGTTACCGCCGAAGGTTTCGTGATCGAACAGGCGCTGACCGTCACTGATTCCAGCAGCCGATGCTGCCAGCATTCCAGCAGCTGATGCTGCCAGCAGAAAAATGGCGGTCCCGACAATCACAGTCAGCAGACATTTCGTCAAACGGCTGCTTGGCGGAACGGAATGGCGGCGTGGGTCCATGTGGCCTCCTGACGTGTCGCTACGTTCGATAACCTACGCGGCACAAGGCGGAAAAGTCCCCTGCCTCCGGCAGGAAAACGGCAGGAATTCGGCAGGTGAGGCATGAGGCCCGCGTACAATAGGGCGCGTTCAAAGGGCTCCAGTGAGCGTTGTTCTCTTCGGGGATTTCGTGCTCGACCTGGACGCACGCGAGCTGCGCCGCGGCGGCGAGCCAGTTCTTCTTTCACCGAAGGCGTTTCAGCTCCTCGAGGTGCTCGCCGGTAACAGCCCCAAAGCACTGTCCAAGGCAGCGCTGCAAGAGCACCTCTGGCCGAATACGTTCGTCGTCGAGAAGAATCTCGTCAACCTGATCGCCGAGATCCGCGAGGCGCTGGGGGACGACGCCGTCCAGCCACGCTTCGTCCGCACGATCCAACGATTCGGTTATGCGTTCAGGGGCAATACCGAGAAGCCACGCGCCAGGCGGGAGTCGATGCGCGCTCCGGACGTCCGCTTCCGTCTCGTGTGGGCCGGCGGGCGCGCCGGCCTCGGCGAGGGCGAGCACGTGCTGGGCCGCGACCCCGAGCTCAAGCTCTTCCTCGACGCGTCCGACGTGTCGAGACGTCATGCCCGGATTAACATCGCGGGTGACGAGGCGACGATCGACGACCTCGAAAGCAAGAACGGCACGTTCGTCAGCGATCGCCGCGTGGCATCGGTGACCCGGCTCGCGGACGGCGATTCGATTCGCATCGGCTCGGTGCGGTTGAGGTTCGCCGCTGTGCGGAGTCGCGGCTCGACCGAAACCAAGCCGCAGGTCGAGCGATAGCAGCGCGTCGCGGGCTACGGGCGTGCGAGTTTTCAGCCGCCGTCCCGCGACTGTCAAAAAGAGAAGATGCTGTGGCCGGAGCGACAACCACTGGAGGCAGTATGCGTAAATGGTTCGTGTCCGTACTCGTCGTGTTCGCGGGCCTCTCGCACGCTGAGCCTTCCGCTCAACAGCGCGCTCCGGTGATCGACATGCACCTGCATGCGCACCATATCCCGCTCAATCTTCCCGCTGGTGCCCCACCTCCCTGCCTCCCACGCCCGTGTCAGCCCAAAGGGGCTGCGACGGCGACCCCCGAGGAGTCATTGCGGAAGACCCTCGCGGCGATGGACCGCCACAACATCGTCCTGGGATTCCTAAGCGGCGCCGACCTGGCCATCGTCCAGAACTGGGTCGCGGCGGCCCCCGGCCGGTTCATCGCTTCGCCCTT
>JALDXK010000306.1:0-7196 GCA_032155105.1 Acidobacteriota bacterium | reverse complement strand
ACGAACGGGGCGTTGAGTTACGAGGTCGCGCGCCGCGACACGACGTAGCACGGCACGGCCGTCGCGAGAAGAAGCGCCACCGCGACCCCGAGCAGCGCTGCCGCATTGGTCGCGTGAATGCCGAACAGTTGCGAATCGATGGTCCGTCGCAAGGCCACCGCACCGATGACCCCTAGCACGAGACCGGCGCTGACCAGTTTCAGGCCGTGCATGATCACCAATCGGTGAATCGCCGCGACAGTGGCGCCGAGTGCGATCCGCACGCCGATCTCGCGCTGGCGTTCCGCCACGAGACACGCGACCACGCCGTAGACGCCCAGCAGGGCCACGCTGAAACCGGCAATGGCAAACGCGCCGACCAGCCACAACAGCATCTGGCGGGTCGCCACCGCGTTGCTCACCAGGTCGTCGGTGGAACGCACCGCAAACACTGCCAGCCTTGGATCGTGGCGCGACAGTACCGCGCGAACCATCGCGGCTGCGACGGCCGGCGATTCGCCGGTCCTGATCGCCAGCGAGATCGTGCGGCCCCAATGCTGGCCGAACAGGTCGTACGCGCGCGCGTCGGGCTCCGCTTCGAGACTGCGATGGCGGACATCGCCGACCACGCCGATGATCTCGTGCCACTCCGGCACGCCCGCGGAGGGCACGCCGCCGAAGTACACCTGCTTGCCGATGGGATCCGCGCCGCCGAAGTGCAGGCGCGCGAGCGTCTCGTTGATCACCGTGACGTGCGCGTCACCTTGCAGATCCGCCGCAGTGAACGCGCGGCCGCGCAGCAGCGGAATTCCCATGGCGTCGAAGTAGCCCGGGTCTGCCCATTGCCAGCCGACATCTGGTCGTTCGGCCATCGGCACGTCTTCGCGGCCCTGCACCGTCATGGTGCTTCCGGCACTGCCGCTCAGTGGGAGGTTCGAGACGAAGCCGGCCCGCTGCACGCCGGGTTGCGCGGCCAGGTCGTCGACCAGCGTGCGATAGAACCGCGACGTCACGTCACGGGTCGGATAGCGCGCGGCCGGCGCCGAGATCCGCAGCGTCACGACGCCCGTATCGAAGCCGGCCGGCAGCGACAACAGCCGCTGCAGGCTGATGGTTAGCAGCACCGTGGCGGCCACCAGCAGGAACGCGAGGGCGGTTTGCGCGGAGACGAGCACCGCGCGCACGCGGCTTTCACGCGCGCCGGCGGTTTCGTGCCCGGTCCTGAGCGCCGCGGTGTCGTGCAGACGGCGATGCACTAGGAAGGGAATCGCACCGACACCGATTGCCGACGCGAGTCCCGCGCCGGCGAGTCCGAGCACGGTGCGCCAGTTGATGGCGATCTCCGCCACTCGCGGCAAGGCGACACCCGGCATGGTCTTCAGCGCCGACACGATGAACTGCGCCACGACGAAGGCGCCGATGGCTCCAATCACCGACAACAGCGCGGCCTCCGCGAATCCGGGCCGCGCCATCCGCCATGCCCCCGCGCCCAACGCGGATCGCACAGCCACCTCGCGCGAGCGGGCCACCGCGCGCGCCAGGAGAAGATTCATCAGGTTCACGGCGGCAATCAGCAGCACGAGCGCCACCAGGCCGGCGATGAGGATCAGCGCCGGCCGCACGTTGCTGGTGACATCGTCGTGCAGGGGCCTCAGCGAGAAGGCGCGGCCGCGATTCGAGTCGGGATACTCGCGCGCGAGGCGATCGCCGACCGTCGTGGCGGCGGTCACGGCCTGTTCAATCGACACGCCCGGCTGCAACCGGCCTATCGCGCGGAACGCGCGGAAGTCCCGGGAGCCGGCCGCGAAATGCCGGTGCGTGACCGGTCGATACACCGCGTCCGGGTGATTCAGGACCTCGACGCGGAAGCCCTCCGGCATCACCCCGACAATCGTGTGCGGCACATCGTCGAGCGTGAGCGTGTCGCCAACGATGTTGGGACGCGCGCCGAGCCGGCGCCAGAAGCCGTGGCCAAGAATCACCACGTTCGGTGCGCCGGGCTCGCCTTCTTCGGGGGTGAAGGCCCGCCCGAGCGCCGGCTGCACGCCGAGCGTGTCGAACAGCGCCGGCGACACGTCAAACCCTTCCACGCGTTCGGGAGGATCGACAGCGGTGGCTGTGCCCGCGTAGGGAATCACGACGCCCATCGACGAGAACACGCGCGTGTCACGCGCGAGATCGCGCGCATCGAGATACGTGATCTCGTTGGTATCGTGCGCGTCGGGCGGTACCGTGGCGTGCACGAGCACGAGTTGATCCGGCGCAGGGAAGGCCAGCGGCCTGATCAGCACCGCATCGAGTACCGCGAATGCCGCGGCCGCCATCCCGAGGCCGAGCGCCAGCGTCGCGATCGACACGGCCGTGAATGCGGGTGTGCGGGCGAGCGCGCGCCAGGCGAGGCGCACATCGGTACCGATGCCGTGCATGAAACCTCCCGCCGGCGCTCCGGGCGGGGGCAGCGGCGCGCGCGGCCGCTCGATGCCGCTCAAGGTGGTCGCTAGCGCCTGCCAATCCGGAATCTCCGCGAGCGCGCGTTGGCGGGCCTCGTCATCACTCGCCCCCCCGATCCGCGCGCGCTCGAACGTCGCCTCGAGCTGGCCAGCGAGCTCGTCGACAATCTCGCTCTCGCGTTCCGCCGACACCTGCAGCGGCGGAAGATGCTCGCGAACGTGTCGCCGCCAATCTGCAGCCATGTCGCCCTTGTAACCTTGTAACCTTGTAACCTTGTAACCTTGTAACCGTTCTTGTTACGCATGCCTGATCTTCGTGACCTGCTCGAGGGCCTCGACGAACTCGCGCCACACCCGCCGCCGCGCGCCCAGCACCTTGCGGCCCGTGGCGGTGAGCCGGTAGAAACGCCGGCGCCGCTCGCCGGCTTTCTCGACCCACCGGCCGGCGACCCAGCCCTGCTTTTCGAGCTTGTAGAGCAGCGGGTAGAGCGTGGCGGCCTTGAAGCTCAGCTTGCCGCCCGAGCGCGTCTCGATGATTTGCGCCAGTTCATATCCATGCCGATCCGGGCCGTCGAGGATCGACAGCACCAGGAACTCGGCGCTGCCTTTCTGGAGCGACCTCGTGGAGATATCTGACATATAGATATGGAACATACCTATCTGACGGAGACAGATCAAGAAACGTTGTCGGGACGGTTACAGGGTTACAAGGGTGACAGAGCTATAGGGTTCTCCGAGAGAACCTTGTCACCTTGTCACCATGTAACCTTTGTAACCTTGGTCTACCTTGTAACTGTGTAACCAAAAAACATGGGGTGACCCGTCGGTCACCCCATGGAGCAGGGACGTTGAGGAAACGGCGATGAGAGCGGTGACTTACTGAGCGTCGCGAAGCGATGGCCGCGGACGCGGAGCGTCCTTGACCTCCTTCGCCGGGTCGGCTGGGGCCGCGGCCGCAGCAGCGGGCTTCGCGGCCGCGGCCTTGGGATCCTTTGCATCGAGTCGCGCGAAGAGTGCCGCAAGACCGGCTTGCTGTGGATCGTAGACGCCCCACTCGTCTTTCGCGGGGCGGATTCTGGTTCGTGAGATCGTTGTTGCCATAGTTTTTGGGGGCCCCCAAGGAGCAATCCCGACTAGAGCAAGCGACGTACCGCTGTCGCTACAGTCATGTCACACCTCAATCCCTCCGCATTTCCTCGAACTTAGCGATTCGACCCGCAACCGGGCGTGGCTGCGCGCCGCGTCGCGACCCACGATTCACGTGGCGCCGCTTACATTTGTGCAAGAGCGCGAGCGCCGTTTTCGCGCCGATTTCACCCGTACACGCCGCGTATCAGCTGCTGCGTAATTTGGCACACGGGTTGCGTTTGCACGCTGCATGATTTGCAGTTTTCTGGGAACCAAGGGCGGCACGGGCACCACGACACTTGCCGTGAACGGCGCGGCAGACATTCGCCGGCTCACCGGTCGATCGACGGTCGTCGTCGACCTCAAGAACGGGCCTGGCGACGTGGCGCTGTTTCTCGGCCTGCGGCCGCGCCATTCGGTGCTGACCGCCATCGACCACCTGGCCTGGATCGATCCAGCGACGTTGCGCCGCTTCGTGCTCGAACACGATTGCGGCCTGCACGTGCTCGCGGCTGGCGATGATTATGGCCGCCCGGCGGCGCGCGAGGCCGATTATGTCGAGCAGCTGCTGCGCGCGCTGAACAACATCTACGACTTCGTCGTCCTCGATGCCGGCACGTCGCTGATGCCGCCGTCGACCACCGCGCTGCAGCTCTCCGACGCGATCATGCTGGTGGCCAATCCCGACGTGCCGTGTTTGCGCAACCTGCAGCGGATCATCGACGCGGTGAAGGCGAGCGGCGTGGCCGGCGAGCGGCTCAAGATCGTGCTGAACCGCGCCTCGGAATTCGGCGTGATGCCCACGGCGCAGATCGAGCGCGTGCTCGGCTACAACATCACGCACAGCGTGGTCAGCGATTACCGCACGATGGCGTCGGCGGTGAACTCGGGCGTGCCGGTGTCGGCGCTCCGGCAATCGGAGCTGCACCTGAACCTGGAATCGATCGCCCGCGGGCTCGCCGGCATGCCGGAGCGGCCCTCAGGTGTCAGGCGGCTGCTGCCCAGCGAGATGATCTCGTAGCACCACGACCGTGGCGCCGAGGTGTGATTCGGGCGCGTCCCAGTAGCGCTCGACCAGGACGTGATCGCGCAGCAGCCGTTGCACGGCGGCGCGCTGCACACCCTTGCCGCGGCCGTGAATCAGCCGGACCTCGGTGAACCCCGCCTCGCGGGCCGCGTGCAGGTAGTCGTCGACCACCGGCACCACGTCGGCTGGTGCAAAACTATGCAGATCGATCGAATCTTCGATCGGGATGCGGACCGGCTCGTCTTCCACGGGTGACTGATGACTGCCGACTGGACTGATGACTGCCGACTGAACTGTAAACTGCCGACTGAAACTCTTAACTGCCGACTGTAGACTGCCGACTGTATTCCGCGGTTACCTTCGTCGTAATGCCGCCACGAGCCGTGAAGTCACCAACGACGGTCATCCGCCGGGGCGCGCAGGCCGCCACCAGGTCGTCGAGGATCTGGTTGGTTACGGCCTCGTAGAAAATTCCCTTGTCGCGGAACTCCAGCAGATAGTATTTGAGGGACTTCAGCTCGATGCAGCGCGCCCCCGGCACGTAGCGGATGCGGATCACGCCGAAGTCGGGCAGTCCGGTCTTCGGGCACATCGAGGTGAACTCGGGACAGTCGATCGCGATCTCGAACTCGCGTTCGGGTCGCGGGTTCGGGAACGTCTCGATCGTCGATGTAGACATGGAGCCAGTGTACGGCAAAGTATTCGTTGTACCCCGCCTGTGGGCGGGGCGAGGCGCGTTTGACAGCCCCATATCGCGGGGTTAGCATACGGGCCGCTTAACTCTCTGCCTTGGGGGACACGATGGACGAAGCCCGGAAGATGGGCAAGTCGGAGCTCTTTTCGCACTTCGCCGAGCGGTTCGATATCAAGCGTACGCAGTCACGCGAGTTCTTCGACGAGCTGGCAATGTTGTGCGAGAAGGAACTGAAGCGCACGGGTGAGTTCGTGATTCCCGGCATGGTGAAGCTGGTGCTCAAGCGGACCAACGCGCGCACGGGCCGTAATCCCGCCACCGGGCAGCCGATTCCGATCGCCGCCAAGACCGTGGTCAAGGCGCGCATCGTCAAGCAGCTGAAGGACGCCGTCCTGCCGAAGAAGACCGCGGAGTAACCTCGCCGGAGGCGGGGAACAGCAACGCTGCCCTCGCGCGGCGCAGAGGACCCGCACAGGTTGCCGTTCTGAGGCGGAGCTTCGCTACTTTTTGATCTTGCGGGCGAGCTCGCGGATTTCGAGCCGCTCCATCTTGAACTTCAGCGTGCTCAGCGGCACGCCCAGGTAGCGCGCCGTCTGCGTGACGTTCCAGGCGTTGCGCTCGAGAGCGCGTACCAGGAAATTCCGCTCGAACGTACCGAGCGCCCGATCCAGCAGGCTGGTGTCGGACCGCGCCCGGTCGAGCTCCACGACGTGGAACTCGAACGGGAGGTCTTCGTCGGTGATGAACTCGTGATCGCTCACGGCGACGAGCCGCTCGATCAGGTTCTCGAGCTCGCGGATGTTCCCCGGCCACCAATAGTGCGACAGCATCGTCAGCGTCGACTCGGCGATGCCGCGCACGTCCTTGTGGAAGCGTCCGCTGTAGCGCTTGATGAAGAAATCGACCAGGACCGGCAGGTCCTCGATGCGCTCGCGCAGCGGCGGCAGGCGCACCGGGATGACGTTGATGCGGTAGAACAGGTCCTCGCGGAACGAGCCGTCCTTCACGGCGCGCTCGAGATCGACGTTGGTCGCGGCCAGCAGGCGGAACTGCGTGCGAATCGGCCGCGTGCCGCCGACCCGCTCGACCTCGCCTTCCTGGATGGCGCGGAGCAGCTTGGCCTGCAGATCCGGCTTGAGGTCGCCGATCTCGTCGAGGAACAGCGTGCCGCCATTGGCCAGCTCGAACTTGCCGATGCGCTGCTGCAACGCGCCGGTGAACGCGCCCTTCTCGTGCCCGAACAGCGTGCTTTCAACCAGCTCGCGCGGAATGGCGGCAACGTTCACGGCCACGAAGGGCGCCTCCGGATTCACCGACTCGCGGTGCAGCAGCCGCGCCAGCAGCTCCTTGCCGGTGCCGCTCTCGCCGAGGATCAGCACCGTCGCGGACAGCTTGGCGACCTTGTGCACCGTTTCCAGCACGTCCTTCAGCGCAGTACTCGGGCCGGTGATGAAATCGCGCGCCTGCGCGTCGCCGGCCGCGTCTTGCAGCGTGAGGACGTGCCGCTGGAGATCCTGGCGCTCGCCGGCGTGGCGCACCAGCCCGCGCAGCGTGTCGGGGTCCGAGTCCTTGGTGAGGAAGTGAAAGGCGCCGAGCTTGATCGCGTTCACCGCGCCG
The DNA here is from genome assembly GCA_032155105.1 of Acidobacteriota bacterium. Taxonomy (GTDB): domain Bacteria; phylum Acidobacteriota; class Vicinamibacteria; order Vicinamibacterales; family UBA2999; genus 12-FULL-67-14b. The sequence goes on along the minus strand of JALDXK010000306.1, from coordinate 301 downwards.
TCGACGTCGGGCGCCTCGGACGTCATGATCACCTGCAGGAGCGGGAAGTTCTCGCGGATGATCTGCAGGAGGTCGAGGCCGCCGAGGCCGTGCTGCTCCATGTCGGCGACGACCACGTCGATGTCCTCGCGATCCATCAACGCCAGGCCCGCTTCGGCCGACGAGGCGCGAATCACCCGGTAATCGCGGCGCAACGTCTGCGCGAGGCGCTCTCGCGACTCGTCATGCGCGTCGATCACCAGCACGGTCTTGCCCGACAGGTCGCCGAGGCTCTGCGTGATCTGCACGGCAAGATTGCCCG
>JALDXK010000305.1:0-7204 GCA_032155105.1 Acidobacteriota bacterium | reverse complement strand
GGCGGCGACGGGACCCTGTGCCGTTTCCTCACCTGCCGGCGCGAGTACGGCGACGATGCTGCGCCCGTACTCCTGCTGCCCACCGGGACCATGAATGCGATCGCGAACGACCTCGGGCTCGGGCGGCTCGAGCAGGGGTTCGAGCTGCTCCGGGCGATCAGTGACGGGCGCCTGTGGCATGCGGAGACACGCGCGAGCCTCGACGTGATCATCGGGACGTCGCGATATGCGGGGTTCGTGTTCGAGACCGGCTTCATCAGTCGCGCTCTGCAGCGGTACTACGAGAACCCCAGCGACCGGGGCAACGCGATCGCCAACCTGCTCACGACGATCGGCCGGCTACTCGGGGCAGCCGGCACGGTCCAGAACATCGCGGTTGGGGACACGCAGCTCGGCGCGCAGTCGCTCTTCGTTAGCGGCATCACGCGCATGGCGTTCGGGCTGTACCCGTTCGGGCGCTCACCGCTCCTCCCGATCGTGGCGGAGTTCCGTCTCAGTCCCTGGCAGCAGCGCCTGAGCTGGTGGCGGCTGGCCTCTGGGCATGTGAGCACCCTCATCGCGAGCCGCGCATTGCTGCTCCGGCCGCTGGCCGGCACGGACGTGCTCATGATCACGACGGGGGCGCCGGTCAACCTGGACGGGGAGATGCTCTTCGCCGGGGGCGCCGACGCCAGCGCGACGATCGAGATCCGACGCGGGCCGCCAGTGGAGCTGATCCGGCGAGTCGCGTCATGCTGACGGCGACGGCGCGTCCGCGGTCGTTCGCGACGTTGGACGAGAGCGGCCTCGGTTCGGCGCGGGCACGAGTTCCCCTGCGAACACCACATCGGTCTGAAACGCTCCCCGCTACTGAGCCTCGCCAATTTGATCGATGATCACGGAGCGACTCGTGTTCGGCGACGCTCATCGCCTCGAGGGTCCGCGCGACCGACGCGAGCCCAGGCTCGGTGCATGGCGCGTAACCATTGCGCATGGTCCGCCTTGACGCGGAACGCTGGACCTTACGGAAAGGGTTGGTGGTGGTCCACGGGCATCACTGACTCCAGGTGGGCAGCGCGTTCCTTCTTCAGCTTACTGGCTTCCCTCTTCACGATCAGCATCTGCGGGGTGCCCTGCACCCGGTCGCGACGTTCTGCTCAAGACAATCTAGATGAGAGCTGAGCCCATTCATCTAGATTGTCCAGAGGAGTAGTGGTCGGCAGAGCACGCGAAAACCGGGAAGATCAAGACGCTGGCGTGATACGGAAGTTCACGACACGCCTGCCGCCCGGCAGGCATCTGACTTCCTTGTTCCGCGGATGCGACGGGAACCCACTTGGGGGGGCCAGCCGATAGGCGACTCCAGCGGGCAGATTCTTGAACACGTAGCGACGGTGCTGGACCTCAGCTCGTATCGTCGTCCCGTCCGCCCTCGCCGCTACGATGTGTCGCAGCAGGAGGCTCTCCGAGAAACCGCCTGGGTGGTCAGGCCCGAGGTCTCTTCCGAGCGGCCCGCTCACGTAGCCAGTGATGGAGCACGTTTGCGGGACTGGCGGCGGCAAAGGCTTGTCCGGCGGTGGACTCGGTGGAGTGGGAATTGGCAACGGCGTGGCTGGCGCCGCGGCGGCCCACTGTTTCCGGTAGGGGAAATCCCGGCACACAATCACGGCGTCCGCGGTCGAGAGGCACACTCGGACGCCAACGCTTGTGAAGTCTCTCGAGTCTGGCCGCTTGGTGATCGTTAGCGTAGCCGTGAAGACGCCCGGCCGCACTCGAAGTTCGTCGAAGTGGACGGTTCTCGGGTCGAAGACTCCGCCCTCCTCTTCCGGCGTCGCATGCAACCACGCGCCGTCGGGAGGCAGCTCGCCCCGATACATGTACTCCACCGTCACCTGCAGCGTGTTGCTCGACAAGTCCATAGCGCGGATGAGCCTGACGTCCGCGGGTGGACGCTGCGCGCTCAGTGCACGCTCCGCAGAAGTGCTCCCGATACCGATCAGCATCACGGCCAGTCCCAAGCTGAACCTCGTGCGTTTAGTCATGCCCATAGGGCCTCCTCTGGTCTCTAGTAGGAGAACGTCCGCGGCTGGAGTTCTTCTCACCTGAGGAAAGCGGCTGCCCTCTTCGTTCTATTTCGCAGGAACAGCGGATTCCCGGGGAACGAAAACTGACAGGGACCCGCAACGGGCGTGTCTCGAGCGGTCGTCACGGGGGTCGGAAGGAGATAGAGATGGATCCAGTTGCTTTGACCATTGACTACAACAACGGCGCGCAGAAGTTGTTCACACGTATCCCGTGGCACGATGGTCTGACGATCCTCGGCGCCATTCAAGCAATTCAAGCCATTCCACCGAGAGCAACGGTCAAGTTCGGTTCCGACCGAGTCGGCCATGCGATCGGACTTGTCATCGACGACATGCCTCAAGAGGCTGACGGACAGTTGGGATGGGCCGTATGGGTAAATGAGAGACCCTTGACCACGCGTCTCGGTACCGCCACGAGCTTCGGGTTTAGGCCAGGCGAGCGCGATGTCAATCTTCTCAGTCCCGGCGATCACATCGTGTTGAGGCTCTCGCCGCCGCCGTCCTAAGCTCTTCGCCGCATGCGCCACAGCATGAGTGCGACCATAGCGGCGAGCAATATCGCGCTCATCACTGCCAGAAGGAGCGGCGACCACGCTCCCCTGGCATCCTTCGACGAAGGACTGACGACGACCGAGTCGTCTCCGATCACGACGAAGCTCGACCACGTCGACATCGGCATCCCTCGTTCGATCGCATCCTGCCGTGTCTCATGCATCGCGGCGCCTACGCTGCGACCGCGAGACAGCCGCTCATAAAAACGATCGAAGAACATCGCCGCGTGATCGTCTCGCACCGCCCACAACGCACCGACCACGACCCGAGCTCCAGCTTCAAAGAAGGATCTGGAGAGACCCATGACACCTTCGCCAGCCAGGACCGCACCGGTCGCGCTACGACATGCGGAGAGGACAACGATTCGGCCTCGTAGCGGCAGGTCCGCGATTTCTCGCGCTTGCAGGAGCCCATCATCAGTCGCCGTGTCGGACGCAAGCACCAGCGCCGATCGGGCGGGCCGCCCATCATCCACGAACGCATGGGGGGCGAAGTGCACGACGCCGAACCGGTCCAATCTCGCTGACTTGACAGCTGCTTCAGTTGCCGCAGCGTCTGTCAGCAGCCGGCTCTCACCCGCGAGGTGTGACACCACGGCACGCCCTTCGGCACGTGAGTACGGCAATCGACCGATCTGCACCATGCTCGATGGCCAGTCACGTTCCTGTGCAATCGCTGCGGCATCGAACCCACTCGGCAAGGACGGATCGGCGATCACGAGTGCCGCGGCAGGAACGGATTGTTCGCGCCCCTGGCGCAGCCGCAACCACACGCTCGCAGAAGGAGCGACGACGATCTCGTGGGTGGCACCGAGCGGCGCCGATGCTGGCGTAGGAAAAAGTGCCGCGAACGACAGATGATGGAGCGGACCGTCAGGAACAATGATCAGCCTCCGGACCGTTGGTGGCAAGCTACGAACTGCCGCACCGAGGATCATCTCGTACAGTTTGGAACTGGCGAAGGCACTCTCTGTCGACGACCGATCCGAAAGTCCCTGAAATACCGAGAGTACCCCGTAGAGAGCCGGTCGGTCCGGAAGACCGATGACGCGAGTACCCGAAGTGGTCGTGACCAGCAACCACGCGCCACCCGCAAACTCACCGTAGAAGTTTCGGCCCACGCCGATGCTGAACGACAGGATGGCTTCATCGGCACCGAGGGCGCGTTCAATCTGATCGAGAGAAGCCACCCCCATTACTTCAGCGGCCGATACGCCACCACTCTGTTCGAACTCACCTCTCAGCGATTCTTCCTCTCGTTCGAGGCGTTCGAGCCGCGCTTCGGCAGTTTTCCTCGTTGCCGCCTGCATTCTTGGATCAAGGAGCTGGCGCTGAATCATTGAGATTTCACCGAGCAGCCGCTGCCGAGCTGAAGCTGCCGCCAGATCGGCGCTCCCCCGCTGCGGCTCACGCATCAGCGCATCAAGCAAGAGCCGCGCGCGCATACGTTCCGCGACCGAAAAGGCGAGGGCCACGTCGGCGCGACGAGCGTTCGCCGACTCGAGCAGCGCACCGATCAGCCAGTGGTAGTCGGGTGTCCAGGCACCGAGCACGGCGGCACGTGCCTCGCCAGGCCCTTGCAGGCGCCGCAGTGCTTCGATGGCGTCCAACGCCTTGAGCGACTCACGTGAAGCTTGCTCACGCGGAAGTGTCTTCCAGGCGAGGCGCATCTGTTCCCGCCACGCGTACGCGGATGTCGTCGCGCTGCCGGAATCAACCGCTCGCGCCAGTGCCTCGTCGATGAGTCGTCGGGACTCGACGGGCTGCGTTTCTGCCAATACCCGTCCGAGCGCCCAGAGCGCGCTCGTGAGCTCGGGCGGATCCTGCGACTGCCGAGCATGTCTGAGCGCCGTGCGATAGTGTGCTTCGGCATCGGCTCTCGTCGACGCCACGGGCCACAGGAGATCTCCGAGCGTCCGGTACGCCATGGACTGGTGCGAATGTTGCCGTGTACCGTCCGCCAGAGCCACCAACTCTTTCGCCGCAACGGTGAATTCCGGCAGTCGCGTTGGCTCCGGCAGTTCCTCCATCTGCTTTCGGCGGGCATTGAGCGAATTGTAAGCAGCAATGACGGCTATCTGGTCATCGCGGTTCACGCGCGCAAGCTCTTTGAGTTGGTCGTAGTACGACCGAGCCTCGTCGTAGCGCCCCAGATCGTAGGACATCTTGCCGAGCCCACCAATCACACGCCGCTGGAGCGCGTAGGGACCATTGGGAAAGAGGAGGTCGTGCGCTTCATGGAGAAGCAAGAGACCGCGGCCGAGCCGCTCTCCGGTTCGCTGGACGAGTTCGCCTTCCTTGAGAAGGGCTCTCGCGATCAGGAGTGCATCACCACTCGCACGCGCTGCGCCGACCGCTCGGGCCGCCTCGCGCCACGACTCGTCCCGGTTCAACTCGAACAGGATGTCGGTGATCCGCAGGCGCGCTTCCGCCACGCCGACCTGATCGGACAGCCGCTCGAACTTCTTGACAGAGGCCTGATAGAGTCCAAACGCCTCATCTCGCTGCTCGCCCAGGTGAAGCTCTGCGAGATAGAATGTCAGCCAGCCAGAGTCGGGATGCAACTCTTGCGCGCGTTGCAGGCGCTGCAACGCGTTCGTTCTGTGTTCCGTACCCGCTGCTTTCCAGAAGCACTCGGCGCAGGCCCGCTCCAGCGGTTGCTCGCGAAGCATCTGCTCACATCGAGCGAAATCTGACGCAAGCGCCAAGGCTGCGAACACGCTGAGTGTCGCCACGACCATACTGACGCCGCACATTGTGCAGGCTCGCTATGGTACGATGTGAGCCCGACCAGCGTTTTTCATCTGGCGCATGTGCTCCATCAATCCGTTGTATCGCTCGGAGTCGGGCTCGAACCCGATCGCCTGAAGCAAGTTGCCGTACGTCGTCTCGTGTTTATCCCATTCAACATCGTTGCGCTCCAGCCGTTGCTTCAAGTAGACCATCAGCGCTTCGAGGAAACTCTGACTAGCAGTTTGGACGTCAGCCATAACACTCCTCCTTTATTGAACGGGCGTCTCGAACGTCTGGGAAGCCAACGTACTGCCGTCGGAGGCCCGTGCCACCACTCGCCACAACACGAGCGCTCCCGAGGGCAGCTGTGCCAATCGATCGCTGGGGATGAGGTACTCAGGACGGTCGAGCCCCCGTACCAGCGCCAGCACTTCCAAATCACTCGTCGTCGCCGTTAATTCGTAGCGCGCGTCAGGCGAGCCGCCGGACCAGCGCAGAAGAAAATTGGTGCGCGGCAGTGCATCACCGACGACGAGCGACTGAAGGACCGCACTACCCGGGTCGCGTAGACCCGGTGCCGGCGGAGGCGCCCACGGGCGCATGACGACCACGGCCAGTACCAACGTCGCAGCGGCCGCGAGCGCCCAGACCGCCGGCTGGCGCAACATCGAGCGCTCGTGGGACGCTGCTTCAGCCTCTAACTCGTCAGTCCTGCGGATCTCCATCGCCAGCCGCCACGCCTCGGCGCACGTCCCGCATTCGACCGTGTGATCGATGATGGCCTCCCGCTCGGACAATGGAAGCTCCTGATGGACGGCCGCCCAGATCCGTTCGGCTTCCGGGCAGTCTTCTCGCGGGCGAGCGTCAGTGGCGGCGGCCCGCAGCGCCTCTCCAAGCCGATCAGTCTCACTATTTCGCTCACTCACGGCGTGACTCCACCTGCGGCCAGACACCCGCGGAGGTCCGCGAGGCCGCGGTAGATGAGATTCTCAGCCTTCTTCCGGGCACATGCCAACAAGGCACTCGTCTCATCGATCGAGTGCCCCTGCAGGTGAAGCATGACGGCCCTGCGCCGGGAGGTCACGAGCGCGGCAAGGCATCGAGCCACGGCATCGCGGATCTCCTGCGCACGGAGTCGGCGATCGGGATCGTCCGGTCGTGTTCCCGACTGCACATCGGCCTCGAGGGGGACTTCGCGCAGCCGTCGCCGGCGACGAATCTCGTCGACCAACGCTGAGTGCGCCACGCGGTACAAATAGCCTGACGTATACGCCGTGCGGCCCGCGGTCGCGCGAATCCGCGCAAGAACCCGGGACACTGCAACCTGCGTCAGATCATCGGCATCATCCGCCAACCAGCCCGGGCAAATCCGCCGGACGGCCCGGGCGACATCCGCACGCAGCTGCGAGACGGACTGATCGGCATCCAGCGTCGAGGTCTGCTGATCGACGTCGAGCGAACGGTCCGACACAGGGTCATCGCTGGCGTGCACGGTTTTCTAGTGACCTCCGTCTGGCCGAGACGCCACAGCCTACACCCATCAGTCCGCCTTGAAGTGTGCCTTCTTATTTACGGTTCAGCTTCTCTCGCGAGCTATCACGCCGATAGCGCGCATGTACACGGTGCATCACATCGACACCTGCACGACTCGTACAACGCCACGCGCGCCGAGGATTCTCACGCAGTGAGAAACCTCTCTTCGACGAGCGTTGATCTCAATGAAATGTCAGAAGGCTATTCAAGAAGGAGCAGGTGACATCATGGCGCTCGAGACTAAGAAGAACCACGTCCAAGTGGCAACGCTCGTCGAGTCACGGTACGAAGGGCTGAAGGAAATGCTCGTCGAACGTCAGCGCG
>JALDXK010000304.1:0-7229 GCA_032155105.1 Acidobacteriota bacterium | reverse complement strand
GTGCAGGAGATAGCCGTGCGCGGCGTGGATCTCGATCACCCGAAAGCCGGCCGTCAACGCGCGGCGGGCTGCAGCCGCGAACGCCGCCACGGTGGTGCGGATCATCCGCGGCGTCATCTCGATCGGTTGTGGATAGTTGTCGGTAAACGGGATCGCCGACGGCGCCACGACGCTGCGCCATCCGCCCTCCGACTCGGGGACCCTGCCGCTGCCGCTCCACGGTCGATACGTGCTGGCCTTTCGGCCGGCGTGCGCCAACTGCATGCCAGACACGCAGCCCTGCGCATGAATGAAGCGGAAGATGCGCGCGAGCATCTCGATGTGCTCGTCTTTCCAGATGCCGAGATCCTGCGGGCTGATGCGCCCACCTTCCGTCACCGCCGTGGCTTCCGTGAAGACCAGCCCGGCACCACCGACCGCGCGACTGCCGAGATGCACGAGATGCCAGTCGTTCGCGAAACCGCCCTCGCTCGAGTACTCGCACATTGGCGAGACAAAGATGCGATTGGGAACAGTGACGCTGCGGACTTGTATCGGGTCCAACAGGTGAGGCATCGGTCGGCGTCCAATCGGCATCTAATCGGCGTCTAATCGGCGTCGAATCTGTGGCCTAGAATAGCTTTCGATAGTCGGCGTAGTGAATCGGCACAGCCGCAACCAGGCTCTTGCGCTGCTCGATCGCGCGCCGCACCGCCGACGCGACCTGGTCTGGATTCGCGGTGCGCAACGCCTCCACGCCGCACGACTCCGCCATCTTGACGTTGTCGATCGGACGGAAGTCCATCCGGTATGGCTCGAGCTTGCGGTTCTCCTGCGCGAGCTTGATCAGCGAGTAGCTGCCGTCCTCGAGCACGATGGTGATGAACGGCGCGCCCACGCGCCCGGCGGTCTCGAGCTCCTGCGCATTCATCGAGAAGCCTCCGTCGCCAACCGCGGCCAGCACCGGAGCGTCGGGCCGCGCCAGCTTGGCGCCGATCGCCGCGCTCAGTCCGTACGCCATGCCCGACAGGCCGTTCGACATCCAGAACGTGTCGGGCTGGCGGCTCGGCCAGAACTGCCCGAACAGGTACTTATGCGAGCCGACGTCGGTGGTGACGATGGTGTCCGGCGGCGCCACGGCGCTGAGCGCGCGAATCAGGTCGCCCGGCCACATCACGTCCGGCCCGGCCGGCCGGCCCACCAGCAGGTCGCGCCGCTTCTTCTGGAACGCTGCAAAGGGCACCGTCCACGTGCGCGGCGCCGGGGCCTTCGTCAGGGCGTCGAGCAGTGGTGCATGGTCGACGAGCGCCGCCCCTTCAGGCATGCGGCCAGCCACGTTCGGCGATTCGAGCAGCCACTCGATCGGCAGCTCCGCATGCCAGGTCTTGTCCACTTCCACCGGATCGAGGCCAAACCCAATCAACAGGTCCGACGACTTCAACGCGTCGACCATCACGCCGTCGGCGGCCATGCCGCTGATCACGCCGACGAAATTGTCGGCGGTTTCGTCGACGATGCCCTTGACCTTCGGGGTGACGGCGACAGGCAGGTTCCAGGCGTTGAGCCACCTGCGGAGGCGCCCGGCGTTCACCTGATCGACGCTGAGCCCGACCAGCACGAGGGGTCGCTCCGCCGTTTTGAGCCGCGCTTCGATCGCCAGCGCCGTCGTTCGCGTGTCTGCCCGCGGCGCCGAAGGGACCGGCGCGTGTCCGTTGGCAGATCCGCCGGCGCCCGTCACCGGCTTCAGCGCTTCACGGGCCGACAGCGTCACGTACGACACGCCGAACGGCCGCGTCATGCACGCATCGAGCGCCTGCGTCATCGTCGCAGCAACGTTGGCGCAGGTCATCTTCTCGACCACCCTGCACATCGGCCGGTAGATATCGTGCAGCGGCAGGAGTTGATGGGTGTGACTGTCTGGAAATTCGTCGGGGATTTGCGCGGTGATCGCCAGCAACGGCTCCTGATCGAGGTAGGCGTTTGCCACCGGCAGCATCAGGTTCGCCGCGCCGGGGCCGAGCGTGGCGATCACCACGCCCGGCCGCCCCTGCAGTTTTCCGTACACTGCGGCGGCGATGCCCGCGTTCGCCTCGTGCCGCATCAGCACGAAGTCGATGCCGGCCTTGCGAAGCTCGTCGATCAGGACGAGCACTTCGCCGCCGGGAAGACCGAACACCTTGTCAATGCCCCGATCCGCCAGGGCCCTCGCCACTGCTGCCGCCGTCGTCGCCATCGCGACGTAGATTACACGCCGAAGCGGATCAACGCACTCACGAACGTCGACGGCTGCTCCCAGTGCAGCGTGTGGCCGACGCCGTCGATCAGGTGCAGCTCGCCGCGCGGGAACTGGCGCGCGAGCACCATCTGCTCAGTGGCCGAGAAGATGCTGTCTTGACGGCCGCCCAGGACGAGGGTGCGGACCTCGGGTCGCACCAGCCAGACTTCGTCTTCGATCATCCCGTGGAGCAGGGCTTTCCAGATCCGAGACGGCATGCGGCGGCTGTTGGCGATCGCCGCTTCCATGAACGACGCGGGCACCGGCACGCACACCGTGCTCATCTGGAAGTCGCGGACGAACCCTTCGTCGACCGGATCGGACAGCTCGTCGACCGCGGTGGAAAGCTCGGTGAACACCTCGGTCTGCGTGCTCGGCCCGGCGCCGACCAGCACCAGCCGCGACACTCTCGACCGCGCGAGCGCATACACCTTGCGGGCCACGAAGCTGCCCATCGAGTGCCCCACCACGACGGCCTTCTCGATCTGCAGCGCGTCCATCAACCTGATCACGTCGTCCGCGAGGTCGGTGATGCGGTAGCCAAGCAGCGGCTTATCGGAATCGCCGTGGCCGCGCAGGTCGGGCACGACCACGCGCAGTTCGGGCGGCATCAGCGGCAATACGCGGCTGAACGAGAACCACGAGTCGGTGTAGCCGTGCAGCATGATCACCGCCGGCCCGATGGTCGGTCCCTGGGCGGCGTAGTTCACGGTGATTCCGTTCGACAGCTTCACCTGATGGAGCGCCAAGACCGGCGCGGGGTGTTCAGTGATTGCAAAGCTCACCATGTCGGTTCCCCTTTCGATGACTTGGCCAGGCGCGCATCGATCAGCGCGGCGTCGGCGGTCTTGTTCTGCATGTGCAGCGCCTTCGACAGGAGCGACAGGTTCCACACGTGCTCCGGGTTGCGCCTGAGGTCTTCCCACAACACCGTCTCGGCCTCGTCCGGGCGGCCCGCGGCCATCAGCACCACCGCGAGGTTCTGCCGCGCCGGCACGTGCCAGTCGGGCGGTTCCTGGTAGACGAGCGCGTCTTCGTAGCGGATCGCGCGCTCGAGGTGCAGCACCGCGCGATCCCACTCCTTGCGCTTCGCGGCAATCTCGCCGGCGATCACTTCGGGAGCGATCTGGAGGATGCCGATGCCGCTGTTGGACGAGAACGTGGTCTGTCCCTTGAGCGCCGGATCGGTGATCAGCGTCCTGATCTCGCCCAGCTCACGCTCCGCGTCGGCGAGTTGATCCTTCGCGACGAACGCCATCGCGCGCGCATACTTCCACACCGACTTCGTGAACGACGTGTCGTGCGACGGCCCCTTGTCGGCAAGAATCTGGTCCCACTCGCTGAAGCGCACCATGGCGAGGTACGGCACCACGAGGAAACCCTGGAGAATCGGCGCCGCCTGCAGTCCCTCGGCCGGCACTGCGCCGGCGAGCTTCCGCGCGGATTCGAGCGCCAGCGTCTTCTGCCCGCTCGCCGATGCCCCCATCCAGATGAAGTGCAGGTTGTGCGGGTAGTAGGCCAGCGGATACAGCCCCTGCGCGCGGCATGCGGCGATGTAGTCCTCGTCTGCCTTCGCCGCCAGCAGGTTGACGCGCACCACGTCGTCGTGACGGCCAACGCGCTGGTAGATGTGCGCCGGCATGTGCACCATGTGACCGGCGCCGGGCATCAGCGGCACCAAGCGATCGGCTTCCGCCTCCGCGCGCTTCGCATCCACCGACTCCCACAAATGGATCCAGAGGTGCAGCGCGCCGGGATGGTTCTGGTGCTTCGCGATCACGTGCTGCAGCGTCGCGGTGATCTGCTTCGTCTCATCGAACGGCTTGCCGTCGCGCGTCCAGTAGCCCCACGGCCGCAGATCCATCAGCGACTCGGCATACAGCGTGCGGGCGTCGAGATCGTTCGGATAAGCCTCGGTGAGCTTACGCATCGCATCCGCATACGCACGATCGGCGGCGGCGCGATCATCGGCCTTGCCGGTGTAACGCGCCGCCAGCGCGTCGATATACGCGCGCTCGCGCGCGTTGGCCTTGCCCTTGAGCGCAATCGCCTTCTGCAGCAGCTCGTACGCCTTCGGCTCGGCTTCGGGCGCCATCGGCGCGTTGATGTTCGGTCCCAGCACGAGCGACTGGCCCCAATACGCCATCGCGAGTGTCGGATCGAGCCGCGCGGCTTCCGCAAAGGCGCGCGCGGCTTCGGCGTGGTTGAACCCATAGGTCAGGTTGAGACCCTGGTTCATGAACGACTGGGCGCGCGGAACCTTCGTGCTGACAGGAAAGGTGTGCAGACCAAGGTTCTGCAGGCGCGGCGCCAAGGGCATTCCCGGCTGTGGGGCCGGGACGTCCTTGGGCTCGTCGTAATGCTTGTGAGCGGGTGCAACAGGTGCACCGGGTGCGGTCGTCTGGGCGGCCACGCTGGCCACCACCGGTGGGCTCAGCAAGGCCGCAACAACGACGAGGGGGACAGGGTTTCCAGGTATGAATCGCATATGTGAATCTCCAAGGGTAAAAACTCTTGCTGATCCGTTATACGGACAGCAATGGCGTGAAATCATGCTGGCACGGTGAGCGATTGGTGAGGATTCGGTAAGATCCCCTGTCGCACAGCCTCATGAGCGCCGACCAAATCCTCGCGTTCGCTGAATTCCGGCTGGATCCGGTGAGCGGGCACCTGTACCGGCGCAACGACGCGGTGCCGCTGGCGCCGAAAGCCTTTGCACTCTTACAGTTCCTCGCCGCACAGTCGGGCCGGCTCGTCTCCAAGCAGGACCTGCTGGCGGCCGTCTGGCCCGGCGTGTTCGTGGGCGACGCGGTGCTGAAAGGCACCATCAAGGAACTGCGCAAGGCCCTCGGCGACGATTCCCACGAGCCGCGGTTCATCGAAACCGCGCATCGCCGGGGCTACCGCTTCATCGCCCACGTGACCGTGCTCGACGGCATGGCGCCGAGCGCGCCGATCGTGGCGCCAAAAGTCAGCTACGCCCACAGCGGCAACGTCAACATCGCCTACCAAGTGATGGGGTCCGGCCCGATCGACCTCGTGTTCGTGATGGGCTGGGTGTCGCACCTCGAGTATTTCTGGAACGAGCCGTCGTTTGCCGCGTTCCTCATGCGCCTCGCCTCGATGTCGCGGCTCATCCTGTTCGACAAGCGCGGTACCGGGCTCTCCGATCCGGTCCCGATCAGCGAGCTGCCGACGCTCGACCAGCGCATGGACGACGTGCAGGCGGTGATGGAGGCCGTTGGCAGCACGCGCGCCGTGTTGATGGGCGTATCCGAGGGCGGGCCGCTGTGCACAGTGTTTGCGGCGACACATCCGGAACAGACCGCGGCGCTCGTGATGATCGGCAGTTACGCACGACGGCTGTGGGCGGAGGATTACCCATGGGGGCCAACGCGCGAAGAGCGCGACCGCTTTCTCCAGACGATCATCCGGGACTGGGGCGGACCGGTGGGCATCGAACAGCGCGCGCCCTCGCGGGCGCTCGATCCGGACTTCCGTAACTGGTGGGCGGCCTATCTGCGCATGGGCGCAAGTCCGGGTGCGGCGGTGGCGCTGACGCGCATGAACGCCGAAGTGGACGTCCGCCACATCCTTCCGAAGATCAAGGCCCCGACGCTGGTCATTCACCGCACCGGTGATCAGCTGCTGAAGATCGAAGAAGGGCGCTACCTGGCGTCACTGATTCCGGGCGCGACGTTGGTGGAACTGCCGGGCGACGATCACTTGCCTTTCGTCGGCGACCAACTCGCGATCCTGTCGGCGATCGACCAGTTCCTGCATCGCCTTCCGTGATCGCAGGTGTTCCAAGCTCTTTGTAACCTCTGTAACCCCTTGTAACCCTTGTAACCGCTCTTGTTCATGACCAGTGAAGGCGGACGACACTATTGGCCTCGCGGACCAGCAGGCCATCCGGCAGCAGAATGGGCATGCTCCAGGTCGCGCCGGTGCCAAGCTCGTAGCGCTTCTCTTCCTTGAAGCCGTCAGGCGTGCGCCGGGCGACGATCAGCACCGCGCCATCGGTCAGGAACAGCAGGTGTTGGTTCGTCTGCAGAATCGACGCGTGATTGCCGTCGCGTCCCTGCGTTGCCCATTTCACCGTGCCGGTTTCGGCATCGAGCGCCACGAAGTGACCGCGCCGCTTGTTCGACATGCCGTAGATCACGCCTTCGGCGAACACCGGCGACACGGTGTACATCGTCACCTCGGCGTTCTTCCACAACGGCTTCGGCGTCCACGTCCCACTCGCGCTGGCGACCGCGTAGGCGTGCGTGCCCTGGCGGGTGCCGGAGACGATCAACGAGCGGCCGGTCCAGATCGGCGTGACGATGTTCTCGTGCCATTCGTCGGGGAACGGAATCGACCACAGCGCCGCGCCGTTACCGGCATCGATGCCGATGATCGATCCGTTGGTCATGGTGATGATCTGCCGCACGCCGTCGATGGTCACGGCCACCGGCGAGGCGTATCCGGGTCCGAGCCCCTTCGACGACCACCGCTCCTTGCCGGTTGCCGGATCGAGCGCGAGCACGCGGCCGCCGTGCACGTCGCTGCCAACCTGCACGATCAGGGCGCCGCCCTCGAGCATCGGCGACATGGCGGTGCCGCAGAACAGCTTCGACGTATCGATGGCCGACGAATAATCGTTGCGCCACGCGACGGTGCCATCGGCCACGTTCCACGCGGTCAGGATGCCGGTGACGCCAAGCGTAAACAGGCGGGAACCGACCACGAGCGGCGTCGAGTTCGGACCCTTCGCCATTTGCGTCGCGTACTGGTTTTTCTTGAACTCCGAAGTGTACTTCTGCTGCCAGGCGACCGTGCCCGATGCGAGATCGATCGCAGTGACGATCTCGTCGGGATCGCGGCGGCTGTGGACGAACGCGCGGCCGTTGGCGATCACCGGCGAGGAATACCCTTCGCCGATCTCGACCGACCAGAGGTCCCAGCCCGGGGCGACGTCATCCTTGTCGTC
>JALDXK010000303.1:0-7232 GCA_032155105.1 Acidobacteriota bacterium | reverse complement strand
TCGAGCTCGAAATCCTCCATCGCCGGATAGAGGATTTCCTCGATCGCCGGCGACATGCGGTGGATCTCGTCGATGAAGAGCACCTCACGCGGCTGCAGGTTCGACAGGATGCCCGCCAGGTCGCCGGGCTTTTCGATGACGGGCCCCGCGGTGGTGCGAATCGGCACGCCCAGTTCGTTCGCAATCACGTACGCGAGCGTCGTCTTGCCGAGGCCCGGCGGGCCGTAGAGCAGCGTGTGATCGAGCGCCTCGCCGCGCTGCCGTGTCGCGGTGATCGCCACGTGCAGCTGCTCGCGGATGCGATCCTGGCCGATGTAGTCGTCCAGCCGCCGGGGGCGCAGCCCTTCGTCCTGCGCATCCTCATCGGCCCGCGACGGCGCCAGGAGTCGTTCGTCGCTCACGCCCGTGACAGATCCTTGAGGGCGGCGCGCAGGACGTCTTCAAATCGCGCCGACGCCGCGGCGGACGAGAGCATCTTGTCGATCGACTTGTCGATCGCCTGCCGGTGGTAGCCGAGATTGACGAGCGCCGAGACCAGGTCGTCGCGCAGCGCATCGGCCGGCGAGGCCGGAGTGGCTTCGATCGCCTTCGGTAGCCGATCGCGCAGCTCGACGCACATGCGTTCGGCGGTCTTCTTGCCCACGCCGGGAATCGCGGTCAGTCGCGCCAGGTCGTCGCGCTGGATCGCGCCCACCAGGTCGCGCGGCTCGATGCCCGACAACACCGCGAGCGCGAGCTTCGGGCCGATGCCGCTCACCGCGATCAGCCGCTCGAACATCAGCAGCTCGAGCTCGCTGGCGAAGCCGTACAGCGCCAGCTGGTCTTCGCGCACGTGCGTGTGAATGCGCAGCGCCATCTCGCCGCCGGTGTCAGGTGATACGTAATACGTCGAGAGTGGGACCTGCACATCGTAGCCAACGCCGGACACGTCAACGATCAACCGATTCGGCTGCTTGTCGGCAACGCGACCAAATAGCCGTGCGATCATCGATGTCCGGATCCCGGTTCCCGGATCCCGGTTCCCGGCCGGAAGTCACGCCACGACTTCAGACCCGTGTTTTTCTTGCTGACTGCCGTGCCGCTGTGCAGGTGACAGATCGCCACCGCGAGCGCGTCGGTCGCGTCGAGCGGCTTCGGAACCGCATCGAGCCCCAGCAAGAGCTTCACCATTTGCGCCACTTGCGGCTTTTCGGCGCGTCCGTACCCCACGACCGACCGCTTGATCTCCGCGGGCGTGTACTCGACCACCGTCACGCCGGCTTCGATCGCCGCCAGCATGGCCACGCCGCGTGCGTGACCCAGCTTCAGCGCGCTGCGCGCATTCACGGCGTGAAAAATGTTTTCGATGGCGACGCACTCCGGTCCGAATTCGGCCAGCAGCGTGGTGAGCTCACGGTAGATGATCGCGAGTTGATCCGGAAACGTGGCGCCCGCCCCGGCCTTCACGGCCCCGCACGTCACCAGCTGGTGGCGGCGGCCGTCGCTGTCGACGCAGCCGTAGCCGGTGCGGTCCGAACCGGGGTCGATGCCGAAGACCCTCACGCCAGTGAGGCCTCGATCTCCTTCTCCTCGATATCGAAGTTCGACCACACCTGCTTGACGTCTTCGTGATCGTCGAGCACGTCCATCAGCTTGAGCATCTGGTTGGCCGGCGTGCCGGTGAGCTTGACGTAGTTCTGCGGCAGCATCGCCACCTGCGCGCTCGCCGGTTCGATGCCGAGCGCCTTCACCGCGTCGCGCACCGCCTCGAACGCCGACGGATCGCACAGCACTTCCCACGCCTCGCCATCGTCCTGCATGTCGTCGGCGCCGGCGTCGAGCGCCGCGCTCAACAGCTTCTCTTCCTCGGCTTTCGACTTCTCGACCACGATGTGGCCCTTCTTCGAGAACATCCAGGCGACGGAGTTGGTGCTGCCAAGATTGCCGGCGTGCTTCTCCAGCGTGTGGCGGAGCTCACCGACCGTGCGGTTCTTGTTGTCGGTGAGGCACTCGATGATCAGGGCCGTGCCGCCGGGACCGTACGCCTCGTAGGTGATCTCTTCGTACGACACGCCGGGCAGTTCGCCGGTGCCGCGCTGGATCGCCTTCTTGATGTTGTCGGCCGGCATGTTCACTTCCTTGGCCGCCGCGATGATCGTGCGGAGCCGCGGATTCATCGCCGGATCGCCACCGCCATTGCGGGCAGCGACGGTCAGTTCCTTGATCAGGCGCGTGAATACCTTGCCGCGCTTCGCGTCGGCGGCGCCCTTCTTGTGCTTAATCGTGTGCCATTTGGAATGGCCGGACATAGCGGAACTCCTCGAAAGCGGCTTAACGAATTGGGACTCTATAGTTTACCTCGCCTGCGGCACCTGACAAATGTGACAGATCCCATCCGTCCGGCCGGACAGTAGACTGCTGGCTCCGAATGTGGATTGTTCGTCGAATCGGCCCTCTTTTGATCATGGCAAACGGTCGCCGGCATCGAATCGTCTGAGCCGGCGTCACGAATCAGCCGCGAGTAGGCGGGCTGGACACAGGTGGACCCTGTCCCGCCGGCGCGCCTGCGCCTGCCTTTTCTTCACCACGACTCTCTTCTTGTGGAAGCCGATCGCCGCGCAGGAGCCGGGGTACATGCAGCGTCAGGTCGTGACCACGAACGGCGCCATTACCTTCGTCGGTAACGCCCTCGGCCTCAACAAGGAGTCCACGACCGACAGTCCGGGAACGGCAGGGAGCATCGGCACATTCATCACCACGGACACGGGTCAGCGGGACAACGCCACCTGGCCGCTCGGCACGACAGGTGACTGGCACTTCAACAGCTCCTCAGCGATTCTCGGTATTCCGACCGGGAGCCGCGTCATCCACGCGGAACTGATCTGGGGAGGCTCCTACCGTTTCGGCGGCGAAGACGTTTCCGCATCGCTGGACGAGCCGGTGAACTTCACCACGCCGACCGGAACAACGACATCGGTAACGGGCGATCCAGCGACCGCGGTTACGCGATCGGGTCCCGAGTCAAACTATTACGTCCGCACGGCGAATGTCACGGCCCTCGTCAGCGCCGCGGGGAGCGGTACGTACACCGTTGGTCGCGTTCCCGCGACGCAGGCCACCGGCGAAGCGCTCTTCAACGGTGCCGGCTGGATGCTGGCCATCCTCTACGAGAACTTCGACCTGCCGACCCGCCGCCTCTCGCTGTTCCTCGGCCTCGAGCCGCCGGACGGCGCAACCGCCTCGGTCTCGGGAATCTGCACACCGGAGAAAAAAAACCAGCGGCACGCCCGCGTGGCTGTGAGCGCCGTCGAGGGCGACACCCTCGACCCCGACGGCGACGCCCAGGACGCCCTTCATTTCGGCCCTACGACGATCATCCTCGATGACGCCGTTTTTCGACTGTCTGGACCCAACAACCTGCGCAACAACTTCTTTGCCGCCCAGATCAACGGCGACGATGGCAGGCTGGACACGAGGGGGACGTTCGGCCATCGCAACAACGACTTGGTGGGCAGGTTCGCCGGTGGCCGCGAGGGCTGGGACATCACCAACGTCGATGCCTCGGCGGAACCGCACTTGCTCGATGGCGGGGGGCAGACCGAAGCGCACGCTCGAGGCAGGGCGCAACAGGACGACTACTTCATCAACGCGCTGGCGATGCAGATCGATGTCGTCGCGCCGGGGTTCTGGGACGCCCGCGACGCGACGGATGTCAACCGCTCGACGGCGGAGGTCGGCGACGTTCTCACCTACACGGTCGAGTTCGACAACAAATCGGGCTTGGCGGACGCCAACGATGTCGTCCTGACGGTGCCTCTCCCCGCCGGCATGACATTCGTCGCCGGCAGCTTCAGGCTGGACGGCATTCCGACGGGCGCCAACCCGATCACCGGCGCGGCGATTGGCACCGTGGCAGGAAATACCAGCACGGTGAGTGGCACCGCGGCAGGAGAACGTCGTGTGGCGACGTTCGACCTTCGGGTGGATGCTGTTCCGCCGGCGCCGGCCCCCGCTCGATACGACGTCACGCCGACGTGGACGTACACGTTCGTGAACTGTGCAGGCCCGGCACCGCAGTCGGGTTCCTTCACGTCGAACACGGTATCGACCGAGGTTGCCGGCATCTCTGCCACCAAATCAGCCTCTCCATCATCGATTCGGCCGGAGGAGATCCTGACCTACACCGTCACGATCTCGAACTCCGGCACGGCGGCGAGCCGGGGCACCTTGGTCAGGGACGCCATTCCAACCGGCACAACCTATGTGCCCAATACGACAACGCTCAACGGAGCCGCGGTCGCTGACGTGTTCGGAACATCGCAGCTCGTCATCGGCATGTTCGTGCACAGCCCTGCTGCCTCACCAGGTGTCGTACGGCCTGGCGAGTCGGCAGTCGTCAGATTTCAAGTGCGCGTCAATTCGTCGACCACAAGCTCCGTCGTGAACACGGCAACGATTGACCCCGATGGACCATTGGGATCGCTCCCGACTTTTTCAGCCTCGGTGACGACTCCGATCGCTTCTTTTGCCGATCTGTCGGTGAGCAAGACGGGGCCCTTGACGGCGATCGCTGGCACGAACATCACCTACACCGTCACGGTGCTGAATGCCGGGCCGGGGGCGGCCAACGCCGTCACGCTGACCGATCCCACGCCACCGGGCTTGACGCTTGTATCGGTGACGGGCGCCTGTACGACGTTCCCCTGCAGCATGGGCACCCTTGCAGACGACGAGTCGCAAACGGTGTCGGTGACCTATTCCATCCCGGTGAATTATTCGGGCAGCGATCCCATCGTGAACACGGCGACGGTGACGACAACGTCGGAGGATACGGTCACCAGCAACAACACGGCGTCGGCGTCGACGGCGATCGGTGCGCCGGTTGCCGACCTGATGATCACCAAGACGAATGGCGCGTCGGGCGTTGTCGTGGGCACGACGACGACCTACACGATCACCGTCACCAATGCAGGCCCGAGTACGGCCGCCGATGCCGTCGTCACTGATACGTTCCCCTCCGCCTTGACGGGAGTCAGCTGGAGTTGTGTAGGCACTGGCGGCGCCGTCTGTGGCGCTCCGAGTGGAACGGGCCACATCAATTCGACCGTCACGGTTCCCGTCAACGGCACGCTGACGTTCACGGCCACGGGAACCATCGACCCTGCTTTCACCGGCACGCTCGTGAATATGGCGCGTGCCGTCCCTGCAGCCGGCGCGTCGGATCCCACGCCTGCAATCGCGACGGACAGCGATGCGGTCGAACTCCGAGCCGACCTGTCGGTGACCAAGACCGGGCCGGCAACCGTCGTGGCCGGAGATGACATCACCTACACCATCAGTGTGCACAACGCGGGGCCATCCGCCGCAGCGGACGTGCTGGTCGATGACGTGTTTCCGACTGGTCTGGCGTACCGGTCCACGAGCGCCCCCTGCACAGTCTCGCCGTGCAGCCTCGGGACGCTTGCTGCGGGCGCGACGGTCACTGCGCAGATCACGTTCACCGTGCCCGCCAGCTACAGCTCTGCGACCGTCACGAACACGGCACGCGTCTCGAGTTCCACGGTCGACCCGAACGCAAGCAACAACAGTGCATCGACGACGGCAACCGTCGACCGGAACGCCGACGTGGAAATCGTCAAGCAGCTCTCACCCGAAGCGACGGTGCTGCTTGGGGAGGATGCGACCTTTTTCGTGACCGTGACCAATCACGGACCTGCGCCTGCCACCGGGGTCATGGTCAAGGATCTGTTGCCGGCGGGTCTGACCCTGGTGTCGCACAATGTGTCGCAGGGAAGTTACGTACCCCAGACCGGTGAGTGGACCGTCGGGACGTTGGATGATGACGGGTTCGCGACGCTCACGCTCATCGCCACCCTGACCGTGGTCGATTCGATCACGAATCTGGCCCACGTCCTGCGGCAGGACCAGCCCGACCCCGTGGCGAGCAACAACGCGGCCGCGGCGATCGTCAACGGCGTCGCCAATGCCGACGTCGGCGTGACCAAGACCGTCGACAGGCCGGCGCCGTTGGTCGGCGAGAACGTGACGTTTACGGTGACGGTGGCGAACCGGGGCCCGAGCCCGGCCACCGGGGTGGTCGTCACCGATGCACTGCCCGCGGGCCTCACGTTCGTGTCGGCCACGCCGTCGCAAGGCAGCTACACGGCGCCCGCATGGACCGTCGGCACACTTGGCGAAACTGGGCTCCCCGCCACGCTGACGATCGTGGCGACGGTCACGGCGCCCGGCGCGCTGGTCAATACCGCAACCGTTACGCAGCAGACGGAAGTGGATTCGAATGCGGCCAACAACAGCGCGAGCGTGACGCTCAACGCGGCCGAGTCCGCCAATCTCAAGGTGATCAAGTCGCTCACGCGGTCGTCGCCACACGTCGGGGAGCTCCTGACGTTCAACGTGATCGTGGCCAACCAGGGCCCGAGTCCGGCGACGGGAATCCAAGTCACGGAGGTGTTGTCGGCGGGGCTCGCGTTCGTGTCGGCGGTCGAGTCGCAGGGTTCGTACGACTCGGCGACGGGCCTGTGGACCGTCGGATCGATCGGGAACGCCGGCAGCGCGGGATTGACGATCACGGCGCGCGTCACGCAGGCGGGCACGGTCACCAACACGGCGAGCGTCACCGCCAGCGATCAACCGGACCCTGACTCCAGCGACAACACGTCGACCGTGACGCTGACCACCGAGACGATCGCCGACCTGGCGATCACCCAGACGCTCACCGGAAGCCCGGTGCCCGGACTGGCCGTCACTTACACGATCGTGGTGACCAACACCGGACCCAGTCCGGTGACCGCGGCGAGCGTCACCGATCTGTTTCCGGTCGCGCTTCTTGCCCCGTCGTGGACCTGCACCGCCGACGCCGGCTCGAGTTGCGCCGCGCCCGCGGGCACGGGCAACCTCACGACCACCGTGACGGTCGAGGCCGGCGACCGCGCCACGTTTATCGTGACCGGCGCGATCGCGGCCAATGCGACCGGCTCGCTCGTCAACACCGCGACCGTCGCCGCGCCGGCCGGCGCCGTTGATGGAGATACCACCAACAACACGACCACCAGTTCGGTGCTGCTGGCGCCCTCCGCCGCTTTGCAGATCACCAAGGCGGGTCCGGCGAACGCCGTGGCGGGGACCAATCTTGTCTACACGATCACCGTCACGAATGCAGGACCGTCGGACGCCACCAGCGTCACGCTTGCCGACGTCACGCCCCCCGGCCTGACGTTTGTCGCGAACGCCGG
>JALDXK010000302.1:0-7246 GCA_032155105.1 Acidobacteriota bacterium | reverse complement strand
CGCCGCCTCCAACTTAATCGGCGTATTTCCCTAACAAATGAGGGGTGTTTGAGATTTTACCCCTCATTTCCTTCCCTATTTTGATGCTGCTACGAGTGGGCCAATAACGGGCTTCATGGTGGTTCGTTGAAGGCTATCCTAGCCGGCGATGGACACGTTCCACTATCGGCGATGGTTCACCGTGCTCGACAAGGCGCCGATCGAAGAGGCGGTTCTGGTAGCTGAACGAACGGGCCGCTTCGCCTATCACGGACCGCCGGAACATTTCTTCGGTCAGGGTCCGTTCGCTGTGTCGGACGCGGCGGCGGTCCAGTGGGCGGTGGCCGTGTACGCGGTTGTCGTCCAGGTGTTGCAGAGACGACGGGACAGGCGATCGCCTGACGCACTTCAGGGAGCCGCAGATGATCTACTCGATCAGATCATCGTCTGGGCGCAGCAAAAACAACCCGCACAGACCTGCTCTCTCGAGGTGTTTGAGACCCGTGTACGCGATGCGCTGTCCACGCAGTCGGGTCCGACCGTTCCCGCGACTCGTTCAGAACCACCTGCTATTGATAACCGCGGGGCAGTCAGTGTCCAGTACGTAGCCGAACACCTACACGTCATCCCGAAGACCGTATACCGGCTCGTCAAACGCGGCACGCTCCCCGCGACCCGTGTCGGCCGAGCAATCCGCATCGCTCGGGCTGATCTCGACCGCCTGATCGCCACCAATCGCTACCTGCGCTAAGTCCTCCGAGTCGTGGACTAGCGTGGACAACCCGGTCATTCGGGATCTAGTCCCGTGTGTACTCGTGTGCCCTCACGTGGACAGGAATTGCCGTCCATGAAGGCCGGGCGGTTTAATCGCCTTCGTTCATTTGGAGGCGATATGCCACCGAGACTCACCAGGAAAGCCCGGAACCGAAAAGCCATCGCGCCGATTTCGTTGCCGGCAGACGATGACGCGCTCATCCGCGAGGATGTGGTGTTGGCCGTCTGGCCCGTCGGGCCCACGACCCTGCAGAACCAGATCCGGGCGGGCACATTTCCACGGCCCATCCGGATCGGTAAGCGCATGCGTGCGTGGAGGGTCGGGTCGATCCGGAAAAAGTTGGCTGAGGCTGCTGGCGACGACGCGGCCTGAGGACGTGAAACTGGGCGGGGCTGAAGGTTTCAGCCCCGTCGGTTCGTCAACCCGTGCGCGTGGCAACGCGCACCATTCGAGGAGATGATCCAATGCCTAGTGTAGCTCACTTTCCCGACTCCGCTTCGTTTCCTCCCCTCACCAGTACCCTGCTCGACTCTGCCGCGGCTCTCGAAAACCATGTCATCGACATCGAGACGCGCAACCAGACGCTGACGCGGGAACTTCAGCGAGCACAGCAGCGCCAGGAGCGAGCCCGACATATGCTCGCGTCCATCCGTCGCAGCCATCGCAATAAGTCTCACGCCTTCACCACCCGCCTGATCAAACAGGCACTGCTGGACTTCGACCGTCTCCTGAAGGAGTAACCATCATGGCGAATTGGCGAACGCGGTTTCCCTCGCGGTTCTTACAAGCCGCTGATCTCGACGCTGGCCCGATCGACGCCACGATCAAGACGATCGGCGACGAACTGATCGGAACGGGTGATCAGGCGACACACAAGCCGGTGGTGTACTTCAGAGAAAAACACGTCAAGCCCTGTGTCTTGAATCAGACCCGGTCCGAAGCCATCGCGGCGATTGCCGGGAGCGACGATGACGACGACTGGGTAGGCGTCCGGATTCGACTGCAAAAGGGACGGACAAAGTTCCAGGGACGATCCGTCGCGTGTATTGACATCGTGGCGCCATCCGAGCCAGCAGTGAAACGGCCGCCGGCCAAGAAGGCCACTACCGCAGCACCCGAGCCGGATGATCCGCTCCCGGGTGACGAGGAGCCGTTCTGATGATCCGCAAGGCGGCGCTGGCGGCGTACAAGGCGGGCTTGTGCATTCTCCCGACCGCGAAAGACGGCAGCAAGCGTCCTGCTGTCAGTTCGTGGCGGGAATACATCACCCGTCGCCCCAGCGTCGCCGAGCTCCGCGCGTGGCGCTTTGATCAAGCCGATGGCTACGGCGTCGTTGCCGGCACGGTCAGTGGACATCTCGAGTGCTGGGACATCGACGATGCCAGTACCGGCGTGGCGTTCGAGGCCGCGGCCGTGGCCTCGGGACTCGGAGAAGTCTGGGCTCGGCTGACGAATGGATATCTCGATCAAACACCTGGCGGTGGATTTCGTATTCTGGTGCGTTACCCGCCAGACATCGAATTCGCGGATTGCACGCTGGCCCGTCGACCAGGACGAGCCGGTGAACCACCGATCAAAACCCTGATCGAATTCTGCCTGTTTTCGGTTCTCGCACCATCGAATGGCGGCACGCATCCGACCGGCGGTACGTACACACGCTTGAGCGGCGCCTTCGAGACGATCGCGTCGTACACGCACGAGGAGCGTACGGCGCTGATCGTGTTGGCAAAGAGCTTCGACGAATGCCCACGCCCTGAACATCGATCAGCGTCGTCGACATCGACGGACCGACCGGGCGACGACTTCAATCGGCGGATGACATGGCCGGCCATCCTCGAGCCGCGTGGGTGGGAACTGGTGTTCGAGCGCTCGGACGTGTCGCACTGGCGGCGACCTGGCAAGACGTGGGGCGTGTCGGCGACGACGAACTTCGGCGGCAGCGATCTGCTGTACGTGTTCTCGTCGTCGACGGTGTTCGACGCGGACGTGTCGTACTCGAAGTTCGCGGCGTACGCCGTCCTCGAGCATGGTGGCGATTTCCGGCGCGCTGCACTCGCGCTGTCGCGGCTCGGGTACGGGGCATCGAGCTCGTCCTCGGCGTACCAGGACGATCCCGCGCCGGCCTCGACTCCACCGTACACGTCCCCGGCGACCGATCGCCGGATTCATGTCGCCGCGGCGAGCACGATCACGATCGAGCCGGTGTCCTGGTTGTGGGCCGATTGGCTGCCGCTTGGCGCGTTCGTCCTGCTCGGTGGTCGGGAGGGGATCGGCAAGTCGATGGTCGCGTACACGCTGGCAGCGGACGTGACACGTGGACGACTCCCCGGTGTTTATGCCGGCGTACCGCGGAGTGTCCTGGTCGCTGCGACCGAAGATTCGTGGAGTCATACCATCGTGCCGCGGTTGATGGCCGCCGACGCGGATCGGGCCCGTGTCTATCGGATTGACGTGCTGGCGCCGGACGGCAGCGAGCTGATGCTGACGTTGCCGACGGATACCACCGGCCTTGCCCGCGTGGCCCGCGAGACGGACGCCAGCCTGATCGTGTTCGATCCGCTGCTGTCGCGGATCGATGCCCGCATCGACACGCACAAGGACTCCGATACCAGACGCGCACTCGAGCCGCTCGCCGCGCTCGCCCGGACGGCGAACGTGACCTGTCTCGGTCTCATTCACGTGTCGAAATCGAGCAGCCAGGATGCGTTGACGTTGCTTATGGCATCGAGAGCATTCACGGCCGTCGCGCGCGCGGTCCTGTTCATCCTGGTTGATCCAGATGACGACACCCGGCGTGTGCTCGGACTGGCCAAGAGCAACCTGGGCCGGATCGATCTGCCGTTGCGGTCGTTTCGCATCAAGGGCGTGTTGGTGACGACGACCCCTGCCGGCGACGAGGTGTGGACGGGGCAACTCGAGTGGTTGGGCGAGTCGGATCGCTCCCTGCGCGACCTGGTTGAACAAGCCGGCACAGCGCAGCCCGATCGAACCGCTGTCCAGGAAGCCGTGGAGTGGCTGACCGACTACCTCTCCGACCAGAAGGGCAGCGCGGCACGGACCGCCATCGTGGAAGCGGGCCGGCGAGCCGGACATAGCCGGATGACGCTGCATCGGGCTCGTCATCTGGCCCACATCCGCAGTGAAGGGCGGGATTTCCCACGGATGACCTACTGGGTGTTGCCGTCCACACACGACGTGGCGCGCGCGGCCGCCAATGACGAGGAGGACGACGACGTGTCGCCCTAGTCGCGACAACAGTCGTCCCAGTTGTCCCAAGCTTGAGCGTTGGGACGACTGGGCCTCAGCCATACGGAGGGCAGCATGACACGCGAGAACGCGCACGTGCCTGACGACCGGAAGCAGGAACGATTCATCCGGTGCGAGCCGGCCTTGCCGAAGGACTGGCGAGACCAGCTCGCCTGGTGGCGACGACAGGGTCTTCCCAATTCGCCGGAGCACCAGCGCGCGTACCGGAACCTGATGCGGGCGTGTTCCCCGGATCACGTCGAGACGACGGATCCCGACGCACGCGATCAGATCGAGGCGTGGTGGGTGCTGGTGTGTCTCCGAGGTGACGCGTGGCGGTACTGGTTGACGGTGCCCGACGGCGAGCGTGAGTGATGGCGCCCGTGCAGAAGCCCGGTCGCAGCAAGCAGGACTACGCGACGCCGGCCGTGTTGCTCGACGCCGTGACGCGTCGGCTCGGTCTCGTGTCGTTCGTGTTCGACTTCGCGGCTGATGCCCAGAACACCGCGGCGCCGGCCTGGTGGACCGTGGCCGACAACGCTTTGGTCCGCACGCCGGCCGAGTGGGCGGCCCCGTGTCGTGGAGGCTGGGGCTGGCTGAACCCCCCCTTCGCAACGATCGCCCCGTGGGCGGCCCGGTGTGCAGCCACGAAGCGGCACGGCGGCCGTGTCGCGTTGCTCGTACCTGCTGCGGTCGGTGCGAACTGGTTCCGGGATCACGTGAACGGCCAGGCCTGCGTGCTGCTGCTGAATGGCCGGGTGGCGTTCCTGCCCGACCAGCCGCGGTGGCTGTACCCGAAGGACTGCGTCCTGGCGCTGTACGCGCCGGAGCTCGAGCCGGGGTACGACGTCTGGACGTGGAAGTCTCAGCTCGAGCAGGTGGCGTGATTCTCCGCGCGTAGCCGTGCGAGTCGCATGTACCGGCGCACACAAAGGGGGGGACCGAAAAGGTTGGAGCCGCTCGGGCTCCCAAACCCGGGCGGCCCCAAGTATTGGCCGTGCCAAACGGTGGCCCTGGCAGGGGGTCAGCCAAACGGGTGCCGACCCGGCTATGACCCGGGGCGCTCCGGGGATGGACCCGGCGGCTACCAGGGGTGGATGGGTTCGGCGATGGTGCTGAGGGCCGTCCGGATGGTCACCCGCTGCGCCTCGAGGCTGCGGACCCCGTCCAGGAGGCCGGCGTGCCCGCAGGCGGTGACGAGCTCGTCGATGGTGGCGCCGCGGGTCTGGAAGCGGTCGAGAAAGAGCTGGCGGATGCGGCCAGCGCGCGCTTCGATGCGGGGCGAGGTCCAGGTATTGCCGCGGCGCTCGAGCGGGTAGCCGGCGACGTGCCAGACCGGCTGCGGGTGCGATTGGGCGGGGTTGTACATGGCGCGGGATCTTACGACACGCCGGACCCGGCCGCTACGCCGGGGCGGTCGCTCGTGGACCGCATTGCGGCGCTCACGGAGGAGATTGCCGCCCTCCGTCAGCGGCAGCGGGACGAGGACGATGGCCGGCTGCTCCGGGCCCTGGCGATCGGGACGCGCGGGCACGTGTTCAGTGTCGGCGATGTCTTCACCCGGTCCGCGCTCGATCCCGACCTGGCGGCTGCCGTAGGCGGCTTGTCCCCGAAGCAGCTCGGCAAACGTCTGGGCCGCGTCGTCGATCGCGAGCTCGAGGGCCTGACGGTCCGACGGGTGGTCGTGAGTAAGACCGGGTGGTTGTGGGAAATCCACATCAACCCGGACGCTGGCGCCTCGGGCTGAGTCGGTCCAGACTGCCGGGATGGACACACCGCTCGCCGAGTTGAATCGCGCGGATCTCCACCAACTGCAAGCCGCGGATCTGATGCGCGCGCTGAGCGCGAAAGCGTTCGCGCGCGGCGCACCGGCCGAGTATTTCCTCCAGCGATGGCCGCACGCGATCCACCGCGACGTGATCGTCCGCGCGTTCGATCCCGCGTTGCAGCAGAAAGCGGCCGTCGCGGCCGGGACCACGAGCGATGTCGCCTGGGCGGCGCCGTTGATGCCGGCGCAGCTCGTCGGGGGCTTTGTGCGGCTCGTCGCGCAGCGCAGCGCGGTGTTGCGACTGCCGCTGCGGCGCGTGCCGTTCGACTGCAAGGTGGGCACGCAGACCGGGGACGCCACGTACGGATGGGTCGGAGAAGGCCGGGCCAAAGCGATCTCGAGCCTGGCGTTTGGCTCGACGGCGCTCGGGGTCGCGAAAACCTCCGGCATCGTGGTGATCAGCAAAGAGCTCGCGAGCTTGTCCGCGCCGGGCAGCGTCGCGGACATGCAACAGGCGCTCGTCGCCGGCTTGTCGAACTTCGTCGATGGGCAGTTCCTCAATCCTGCGGTGACGGCCGTGGCGGGCGTGCGTCCGGCGTCGATCACGAACGGTCTGGTGGCGGTGACCGGCGGCACGACCGTCAGTGAGAAGGTGGCCGCGCTGGTCGCGGCGTTCTTCACGGCGCTCCCGCAGGCGTCGAGTCAGAGCGCGCTAGTGATGGCGCCGAGTACGGCCGGAGTGCTGGCCGCCACGGGGCACCACCCCCAGTTGACGATCGCCGGCGGCCTGGCGTTTGGCATGACGGTCGTCACGACGCCGGCCGCGGGCACCACCGTGGTGGCGCTCGATCCGGAGCGCGTGCTGACCGCGCGCGAGGAGGCGCCGGTCCTCGATGTCAGTGACGACGCCGCGGTCCAGATGGATTCCGCGCCGATCGATCCGGTGACGGCGGTGGCGGTGCTGGTCTCCCTGTGGCAACTGGATCTGGTTGGCATCAAGTGCGAATGGGCGCTGACCTGGAAGCCGACGCCGAACGCTGTGGCGTATACGGTGACGGCGTGACCATCGACGAAGGCCTCGACCTGGTCGATACGATGCTCCGGCTGCGTCGGGAAGTCGCCGCGATCGCGCGCAGCGTGGACGTGGCGAGCGCAACCTTCACGGTCGAATGGTCCGCCGCGCTCGACGAGCTGCAGGGCCGTCTCGAGCCCCTGGCGCGCCTCGAGGCGTTCCTCGAGCCGGTTCTGCGGCCGCCCGGTCACGAGCCGTTCACGCTGGAACAATACCGCGCGTGGATGGTCCGGATGGCCCATCCCGACCAGGAGGGGCGCCAGACGCCGGCGGCCGTGCCGACCCGCACGCTGCACCCGTCGGTGCATTAACGCGTGACCTGTCCTGTCACGGCTCGCGCGTGTCCTGGCGCCGGAGCGCGGCCGTCAGTGCCCGCCGGGTAAACTCCGGGACCGACAGGCGGAGC
>JALDXK010000301.1:0-7248 GCA_032155105.1 Acidobacteriota bacterium | reverse complement strand
GCGGCGAGCATCGGCGACGGCGAGGTCGTCCTGCCCGACGTGCAGGCCCTGCGCGCCCGTCAGCGCGGCGATGTCGGCGTGATCGTTGATGATCAGCGTGCCGCCGGCCGCAGTCGTCTGCTGGAGAATCTCGTTGGCCAAGTCGAGGAAGGCGCCGCTGCCCATCGACTTGCACCGCAGTTGGCGCCAGCGGGCGCCGCCGGCGAGGAAGGCGCGCGCAACATCGGCCGGCGCGCGATTGGCGTGCCCACAGACGTCGGCGTCGACGATGGCATAAAGCCGCCCCGGCGGAGCCGGGGCAAAGGGATACTGCTCTTGGCGAGGCGGAGCCGAGGCCATACTACGTGAGTGAAATGAGGCGAAGCCTCGCCAAGCTAGGCAGACTCAGCGAGAGCTGTGGCTTTGGGCTTTGCGGCAAAGCGCTCCATGAAGTGCGTGCTCAGCCGCCCGGCGATGAAGTCCGGGTCGTTCAGGATTTTCAGGTGCATGGGGATCGTCGTGCGAATGCCCTCGACCACCGACATTTCCAGCACCCGCTTCATGCGGGCGATCGACTCCTGCCGATCGCGCCCATGCACAATCACCTTGGCGACCATCGAGTCGTAATATGGCGAGATCAGGCACTCGGAGTGGGCGGCGGTATCAACGCGCACACCGGGGCCACCCGGAATGCTGAAGGCGTGAATCGTGCCAGGTGACGGCACGAACGTGTCGGAATCCTCCGCGTTGACGCGGCATTCGAGCGCATGACCCGTGAAGGTCACCTCGCTCTGTTTGAATCCGAGCCGGGCGCCGGCGGCGATGCGAATCTGTTCCTTGACGATATCGATGCCGGTCACCATTTCGGTGACGGGATGCTCGACCTGCACGCGCGTGTTCACTTCCATGAAGAAGAAGTTGCCCTTCTCGTCCATGAGGAACTCGAACGTGCCGGCGTTGGTGTACTGCACCGCCCGCGCCGCGTCCACCACCACCGCGCCCATCTTGCGGCGGACCTTCTCGGACACCGCAATGGACGGCGATTCCTCGAGCAGCTTCTGGTGGCGGCGCTGAATCGAGCATTCGCGCTCGCCGAGGTGCACCACGTTGCCGTGGTGATCGCCGAGGATCTGGAACTCGATGTGCCGCGGGGATTCGAGATATTTCTCGAGGTACACGTCGCCGACGCCGAACGCGGACTCAGCCTCACGCTGCGCCGTCTTGAACGCATGCGGCAGGTCCGCCGGGGTCTTGACGATGCGCATGCCGCGCCCGCCGCCGCCGGCCACCGCCTTGATGATCACCGGGTAGCCGATCTGCTGCGCGATCTTGGTCGCGCGCTCCTCGCTCTCGACCGGGCCGTCGCTGCCCGGCAGCATCGGCACGCCCGCCTTCTTCATCGCGCGGCGCGCCTTGGCCTTGTCGCCGAGCAGGCGGATCACGCTCGGGTCAGGGCCGATGAAGCGGATGTGGCACGCCTCGCAGACTTCAGCGAGGTAGGCGCTCTCCGAGAGGAAGCCATACCCTGGATGCAGCGCGTCGGCGCCGGTGATCTCGGCGGCGCTGATGATCGCCGGCACATTGAGATAGCTGTCGCTGCTGCGCGCCGGGCCGATGCAGATGTCTTCGTCCGCAAAGCGGACGTGCAGCGAGTTCTCGTCAGCCTCCGAATACACGGCCACGGTCTTGATGCCCAGCTCGCGGCACGCAAAAATCACGCGCAGCGCGATTTCCCCACGATTGGCAACCAGAATTTTTTTGAACATGACTTAGTTGGAGGGCTTGATCGCGAACAGCCGCTCACCGTACTGCACGGCCTGTCCGTTCTCGACGTAGATGCTCGTCACTTCCCCGTCGTACTCGGAGTCGATCTCGTTCATCAGCTTCATCGCTTCGATGATGCAGAGCACCTGGCCCTTTCTGACGGTGTCGCCCACCGAGGCGAAGGCCTTCGCGCCCGGCTCCGCCGAACGATAGAACGTGCCGACGATCGGCGACTTGACGATGCACAGCTCGCCGCCGTCTTCGTCAACCGGTGCGGTGGCGTCGCCGCCGGCGGAGGCGGGCGCGCTTGCCGCCACCGCGACGGGCGGTGCGGCCATCATGGGCATGGCCGCTTGCAACTGCGGCACGGCGACAACGTGATGATGATTGCCGCCGCTCTTGATGCGGATCTTCACGCCGTCCTGCTCCAGCTCGAATTCATTGAGGTCATGCCCCTTGATGAATTCAATGAGCTGCTTGATCTCGTCCAGTGTCATCCAGTCTCTCTTGCCCCGCCTCCGGCGGGGCGGACGTCTTGAGGCGCGGTCGATCCCGAGTCGCCTCACGACGTCGGAAGTCGGAGGGCGACGTCGCCACCAAGTCAGCGAGGGCTAACGCCCTCGCTCTCCATCAACGCGGCACGTCGGTAAGCCATTCGGCGCCTTGTGCCGTGACCACCACGTCGTCTTCGATGCGCACCCCGCCAAATCCTTCGATGTAAACGCCCGGTTCCAGCGTAAACACCATTCCGGCCGTCAGCGGTTCGATCGGCAACTCGGGCCGATACTTCGCAACCCGCGGCCGCTCGTGCACCTCGAGGCCAAGTCCGTGCCCTGTCCCGTGGCTGAACGCCTCTCCAAGGCCATGGCGTCCGAGCACGTCCCGCGCCGCCCAGTCGATCGTCGTGGCCGCCTGGCCCAGCGCGATCGCATCAAAAGCCGCCTGTTGCGCCTCGGCGACCTGCTCTAGGAGCTGCCGTTCGCGCCGTCCCGCGACGCCCATCACCAAAGTGCGCGTCAGGTCCACGGCGTAACCGTTCAACATGCCGCCGAAATCCAGCATCACCAACTCGCCCCCCGCCAAGTGGCGATCGCCCGCGCGGTAATGCGGCACGGCCGAGTTCGGACCGGCGGCGACGATGGTATCAAACGCGGGCTTGTCGAAACCCACGCGCCGCAGCTCGGCCTCGATCAGCGCGGCCACCTCCCGCTCGCGCATTCCCGCTAAGGCATTTGGGATTATACACTTAGCGGCATCCGAAAGTCTGCCGGCGGCGTCCCGGAGCGTCTGGAGCTCCCACGCGTCCTTCACTGCCCGCCGGGTTTCGACCAGTCCTTCCGCCGGAACCATTTCGATTGTGGCGCCTGTCGCCGCCAGCCGCGCCCGTAGCGCCACGTGCTGCTTCACGGTCATGTGCGCCGATTCGAAGCCGACCCTGCCGCGATCAAACGTGCGCACGGTGGCGGCGAGCCCCTCGTCCTGGCTGCTGCCGGTCTGCACGGGGACGATGTCGAGATCCGCAAGTTCGCGTGCGCGCGCCCGTGCCGTGGGCAGGTACCGGCCGTCGACGATGAGCGCGAGGCGATCGGCGGAGACCACGAGCGCCGCGGTCGAGGCGAAGAGTCCGGTGAGATAGGCGATGTTCGGCAGCGACGTGATCACCAGCGCGTCGAGCGAGGCGGCGCGCAGGTCGTCGCGCACCCTCGCGTGACGCGCGAGGTGCAGGTCCGCTGGAGCAACGCGCATTACGCGGGTGACTGGTGGGCGGCGCGATCGCCCTGGATGGCCGACAGCCAGGTTTCAAGCTCGCGCATCACGGCGAGGCGCCGCCGTTCGGCCTCGGCCGCCATCGCCGCCCGCTCCTGCTGCTCTTCGCGCTCGCGCAGCTGGCGTTCCATCAACGCAAAGGAATCGCGATCGTCCTGCGGAAGTTCGACAGAGGCGACGATACCAGGCGCCGGCGGTACGGTGGGCAACGCGGGCGGCGGTGACGGCGAGCCGAGTTGCGCCACCAGCGTGTCGAAGTCGAACAACGCTTCAATCCTGGCTGCCTCCGCCTGCTCGGCGGCGGGCGCCATCTCTTGCTCGATCTGTCCGACGGAGTGCTCGCGATCGACATCATACTGGGCCAGCTGCAGCGCGCGGCGATAGTGCACCAGCGCCTCGCTCATCAGCCCACGGCGTTGATAGATCTCCGCCAGCGCGCGAATCGCAGGGAGATTACCCGGCGCCGCATCGAGCACGAAGGTCAGTTCGTTGAAGGCCTGGTCCAGGCGATCGATCTCGATGAGGGCGCGGCCCAGCGTGACGCGCGCGGTCAGGTAGTCGGGATGATGCGCCAGTCCGGCGCGACAGACAGCGACCGCCTCTTCATTGGCGCCGTCGCGGCGCAACTCCTCCGCGAGCTGCGCAAAAGAAGTCGACGCCGGATCCGCTTGGACCCGGCGTCGAAGTTCGAGGATTCGCCGATTGTCGCCCACGCTCGATTACGTTAATCGACGGCGTGCTTGATGCCTAGCCTAGAATCCGCCCTCCGGCTCTGGCACTTCAACAGTGACTTCCTTCGCAAAAGTCTCAAACGCACGCGCGTCGTCGGTCACTTTCAGGGTAACCGTGTATGCCCCGGCCCTTGTGTAGACCTTGGAAACGGTCACGCCGTTGGCTGTGGTTCCATCGCCAAAATCCCAGAAGAACTCCACCAACGTGCGACCGGGTGCCGCACGTACCGCGCTCGCGTTGAAGAAGATGGTCTGGCCAGGCTCCGGCTCAGTGGGCGAGATCGTGAAGTCGAGACCGGTCGGGGGTGTTGCTTCACCGACGGTAACCGCTTGAATCGCGGTGGCTGTCGCGCCGCGGAAGTCGGCAACCGTCAACGTGACCTGATACGTACCGACCGCTCGATACTGGTGTGTCGCAATCTGGCCGGTGCTGGTCGTACCGTCGCCGAAGTTCCAGCTATAGGTGCAGTTTTGCCCACAGGCGGCGCCGCCATTGGTCGTCGTGCTGGCGTTGAACGTCACCGTCTCCAGGATTTTGGGTGCGGCCGGGGTAACGGTGAAGGCCGCCGCGAGGTTCGGATTGATCGGCTGGATCACTCCAGGCGGAAGCAGGCGCAGATCCACCTGGCGGCTGAACTCGCCGCGGAAGTCGCCGGAGTCATCCGGCGTCACCTGGATCGTCACCGTGGTCGGCACCTGACCGGCTGCCGAGGCGGGCGCGGCCGGCGCGCGGTAGAAGATCGTAGTGGGCGTGATCGGGTTCTTGTTACTGAGGGTCCCGAAGTCCTGCGCCACGCCATCGACGAACACTTGCGCCCGTAGGCGCACGTTCTCCGACTGCCCCGGCTGGACTTGTGCCGTCAAACGGATGGCCGCTTCCTGCACGCCGTCCTGGACCAGCGTGTCGCGGTCTGCGGTCATCACGATCGTGCGCGCCAGCGACGACGGTCCCTGCAGCGACGGCGTGTCGACGTCTTTGACGGTGCACGCCAGCAGGTTCATGGCGGCCCCGACGGCGATGAATGCAAGCTTGGTGGTTCGCATGATGATGTAGGTCCTACAGTCTCTCTTGGGAATTAGGCGTCGGGAAAGTCGCCAAACGTGACATCCAGCAACCCGGTGACTGTCACTTCATTGCCGTTCTGATCACGACCGAAGAACGTGATCTCCGCAACCGTGGTGATGACCACCTGCCCTCCCAGGTTGTTGAGGTTACGCAACGGCGGTTCGAGCTTTGAGGCATGGCGAACCAGGTCAAAGCTGACCTCTCCGGAACTAGAGACGTCGATCGTTCGTGAGACGCCGCCGTCGAAGCTGAACGGCACATCCACGCCCGGCGTGTTGCGGCCGTCCGAGCGCCGGAACGTGACGCGATAACGGGTGATCGTCACGTCGTTGATCGGTGTCGTGACGGACCCGGGGGTGAGCGGCAGCGCCCCGCTCTGATCCTTGGCGACGACCCTGATCTGGGCAAGGCCAACGTCATTGAAGACCGTCGGCCCGACGTCGGACAGGAACGGCACGGTGCCACCGGTTCCCGTGAGCGACTCGATCACGAGAAACACCGGCGAACGACCGGTGCGCAGCATCTCGCTGCCACAGGACGCGCTGGAGAGGAGGCAGACCGCGGCCACGACGAGCCGCGACGCGTTCACAAGAGTTCGCTTCATCATGATCGTGTCCCTACTTCGCAATCTTCGGCGTAATGAAGATCAACAGCTCCGAGTTGTCTTCGTTACGGGTCTCGGTCTTGAACAGCCATCCGAGCAGCGGAATCTTGTGGAGGAACGGCGTGCGCTCGTTGGTCAGGCTTTCGATCTTGGTGAAGATGCCGCCAATGACCGTCGTGTCGCCGTCAGCCATCAATACCGTCGTATTGGCGCTCTGCGTGTTGATCGCCGGGATCGGCTGCGCTGGGCTTGTTTCCGAATAGTCGGGCGTCGAGTTCTCGATGACGATCTTCATGATCACCGTGTTGGCTGCCGTGATCTGCGGGGTCACTTCCAGGCTCAACAACGCGTCCTGGAAGGTCACGGTGACGGTGTTATTGGAGACGACCTGGATCGGAATCTGGGCGCCTTGCTTGATTTCCGCCATGACGTTGTTTTGCGTGGTCACGCGCGGCGTCGACAGCACCTTGACCGAACCCTCGCTCTCGAGCGCGCGCAAGCGAACATTCAGGTTGACGGCACCGTTGACGGAGCCGAGCACGAGGCCGACGTGGCTGGGCGACGCCTGGTCGACAGCGCCCGTGCCGGCGTTGAGGGCGCCACTGCTGGGGAAGGCGAGGCCGGTGCTGGTGCCCAGCGCCGGATCGACGCGGCCGGTCAAGCCCCAGTCGATGCCGAGGTCGCGGGCCTTGTTGCGATCGAGTTGCACGATGCGTGCCTCGATCTCCACCTGCGGCTGCGGGCGGTCAAGCGTGGTGATCAGGTCGCCGGCGGCAACCAGCCGGTCGGCGAGGTCGCGGATGATCAGCGTGTTGGTGCGGTTATCCACCTGCACGTCGCCGCGCGCCGACAGCGCGCTGCGCGTGATCACCGGCACGAGTTCGGAGGCCTTGGCGTAGCTCACCGCGCGGGTCAGCACGCGCAGTTCACCGGCCAGCGACTGCGCTTCCTGCAGCTTGCGGCGCTCTTCGTTCTCGACGGCGAGCACGTTCAGGGGCACGATGCGGACGATGTTGCCTTCCACGCTGTAGCCCAGCTTGTTGGCGCGCAGGATGATGTCGAGCGCCTGGTCCCACGGCACGTCGCGCAGCGACACGTCGACCGTGCCCTGGATCGCCGGGTCGATGATGATGTTGAGGCCCTGGCTGATCTCAGCGAAGGTGCGGAGCACGGCGCGGAGGTCGGCGCCCTGGAAGTCCAGCGTGATCGGGTCGCCGGAGAACTGGCGCGCCTCGGTGCTGTTCTGCTGCGAGGCGGCGGCGAGCAATGCGCGCGCGGCGGGCGGTACGTCCTGCATCGACGGCGCGACGGCCACGGGAGCCGAGGCCGGTGATGCC
>JALDXK010000300.1:0-7249 GCA_032155105.1 Acidobacteriota bacterium | reverse complement strand
GACAAGTTCATGGTGATGGGCTTCTGCATTGCCGGCCCCTTCATCTGGAACCTGCTGGAGCGGGCGCCTCATCGTATTGTCGCAGCTGTGATGGCGCAGCCCAGCGGATCGCGTCCGGAGATGCGCGACCTGTTCTACGACAACAACATGAAGGGCTGGGGCGCCGAAGTGGTCAAGCGCCGGCCGGATATTACGCCTGAGATGGTCGACAAGTTTCTCACCACGATGTACCGCACCAACCCCGACTTCGTGTTCACCGTGACACGCGACTTCGTGCGCACCTGCCAGACGCCGGTGCTGATTCTGCCTGATGACATCCCGTCGCATCCGTACGCGGTCGCCATGGAAGCGGCGATGCTCGCGCCCAAGGCGGAAGTGAGCATGTTCCCCTGGAAGGAGCCCAGGGAACGGATTCCGTTGGCGGTGCGCCAAATACGTTCGTTTCTTCGGGCGCATCGGCCGGTTGCCAGTTAAACGTGTCGTGCCGTCATCGATATTCTGCGTTGTGAACGCGATCCCCCGGGAGATCGATCGATTGATGCACCGCCGTCACATGCTGAAGACCTTGGTTGCGCTGTGCCTGCCGCATTCACTTGCGGCGCAGCAGCGATCGGTCTCGACCCTCATTGGCACCGGCGCGGCGGGCTATTCCGATCAGCAAGTGAACAACCCGTACGGTTTGGCCTTCGGGCCCGATGGTGCTCTCTACTTCTGCGATCTCGACAACCAGCGCATCCGCCGGCTCGACCTGAAAACGCATCGAACGTCGACCCTCGCCGGCAACGGACAGCGCGGTTACGCCGGCGACGACGGGGCAGCGACCGCCGCGGCACTCAACATGCCGCACGAGATTCAATTCGACGCCGCAGGTCACCTCTATATCGCCGAACGCGACAATCACACAGTTCGCAGGGTGGACGCGAAGACCGGTGCGATCTCGAGCTTCGCCGGCACCGGCACCGCCGGCTTTTCCGGCGACGGCGGCCCCGCAACCGCCGCGCAATTCCGCCAGCCGCACAGCATCGCCCTCGATCCCGGGGGCCGCTCGCTCCTCATTTGCGACACTGGGAATCATCGTCTTCGCCGCGTCGACTTCGGGACCGGCATCATCGACACCGTCGGCGGCACCGGTGATCGTGGTCCGACGCCAGACGGTGCGCCATTGAAGGGGACACCTCTCAACGGCCCGCGGACGATGGCCATCGATTCCGGTGGCGACATCTATCTCGCACTGCGAGAAGGTAATGCCATCTACCGCGTCGATGGACGTTCGCTGACGTTGCACCACGTCGCCGGCACGGGAGAGCAGGGCTATTCAGGTGACGGCGGTCCGGCGCGCCTTGCCAGGCTGGGTGGACCGAAGGGCCTCGCGTGGTCGCGCGGCCTGCTGTATGTAGCGGACACCGAAAACCACGTCATTCGCGAGATTGCGCTGAAAGCCGGTAGCATTCGCACGGTGCTGGGCACCGGTCAGCGAGGCGATGGCCCCGAACCCGATCCAGCACAATGCGCGCTGGCCCGGCCGCACGGCCTGCTTGCGGATCCCCGTGGCGCCCTCTACGTCACCGACAGCGAGGCCCACCGCATCAGGAGGTTGAGCTAAGTCCTTCCTTTCTGCTTTTCTTCTGTGAGAGGATCCGCGACGGCCATGATGATTCGAACGCGTCTCGTGGTGTCGCTGCTTTCCGTCGTCTGTCTCGTGCCGCTCGTCTTTCTCAGGGCGGCAGGACCGACGGTCGAGATCTCCACGCCCATGCCCGCGCCTGAATGGGCGAAGCTGGAGCGTCGGATTCTCGCCGACAGCGTCCCGGCTGTGAAAGCGTTCTTCGCGAAGTACTACGACGAGCGCGGCTACTTTCAACATTTCATGCGATGGGGCGCGAACGACGGCCCGGACGATGCCTTCGAGAACACGGCCGGCTGGCCGGAGCTGCATGCGCTCGGCGCGAGCGACGAAATTCTCCAGCTGCACCTGAAGTCGTGGGAGGGTATGGTTCGCCAGTTCACCGAGGCGAAGACCGTGGACGTGCCGATCGGCCGCCAAGGCATGTTCTACAAGGACTTTTCGGTGCAGTCCGACTGGATGCACCATGGCGAAGCGCTCCGAACCTTCAACGTGACGGCGCTCTCGGCCCCCGCGCTACCCGCCTACCAGATGCGCGCTCGGACCTTCGCGTCGTTCTACATGGGCGAGGATCCCGGCGCGCCGAATTATGATCCGCAGCGCCAGATCATCAAGTCGATGATCAACGGCAGCCGCGGCCCGATGCTGCGCAAGGCGACGTCGCTCGACTGGGTCGGCGATCCGTTCGACGTCTCGAAGTTCGTCGCGCTGCACGGCGAGGACACCTACGAGCAGTTCCTCGCGCACTACCAGGAATACACCGACGTCGTCGGCGACCACTTCCTCAATCTCGTCGCCACCACGCTGCCACTCAACGCCTATCTCCTCGACAACGAGCCGAAGTACAAGCGCTGGCTCGTGGAGTACATGGACACGTGGCTGGCGCGGATGAAACAGAACGGCGGCATCATCCCGAGCTACGTGGCGCTCGATGGCACTATCGGCGGGGCCGAAGGAAAGTGGTGGAACAACGCCTACGGCTGGGGCTTCAGCCCGGTGAATCCGGTCACCAAGCAACGTGAGGACCGCAACAGGATTCCGCGAGCGACGGTGGGATTCGCCAACGTGCTGCTCGTCACCGGCGATCAGAAATATGCCGATGCGTGGCGCACGATGCTCGACGCGGTGAATTCCCACGCGCGCACGGTTGACGGGCGCACCGAGTACCCGTCGATGCACGGAGACCGTGGCTGGTATGGCTGGAAGCCCGCGCCCTGGAACGTCGGCGCGTTGGAGTTGTGGTACTGGTCGATGAAGTCCGCAGATCAACCACGCATCGGCCGCAATGCGTGGATCGAGTATTTGGAAGGCAAGAATCCTGGCTTCCCCGAGACCATGTTGAAAAGAGATCACGACAGCATCGCGCGGCGGATGGCGGAGATGGAGAAGGACGTGATGACGCCGGAGACCCGGCTGGCCGACAACGCGATGGAATTCAACCCGGCAGCTGTTGACGCGCTGGTGCAGTTGATGTGGGGTGCGCTGGTCCCGGGCCGCGAAGGCAGCCTGCTGAGCGCGCGGCTGCGGTATTTCGATCCGGTTCGCCGTCGCGCCGGCGTGGCGGAGGATGTCGGTGCACTGGTTTCTGAGCTGAAGGACGACCGCACGGTCGTGACGCTGGTGAATATGAGCGCGTCGAACCGGCGGACCGTGGTGGTGCAGGGCGGCGGGTACGGCGAGCACCAGATCGTGTCGGCGGAGGTGAACGGCAGAACCACGCCGATCAACGCCCGCGATTTCACCGTGCAACTTGCGCCCGGCGCTGGAGCAAAGCTGACGCTGATGATGAAACGCTACGCGAACCCGCCCACGTCGAAATTCCCCTGGGACCGATAGCTGGTCGCCCCTCTCGAATAAAAGCACTCAACAAGATGAAGAAAAGAAGGATTAGAAGGCTTGGCCTTCTGGTTCTTCCGTCCTTCTGTCCTTCTGTGAAAGCTTTTCAGCGAGGTGTCGATTCTCGACGACTTCGCCCGACGTGTTGATAGAAGGGGCGGATCGGATGCTCCGGTGGAGCAACGGTCAAGGGCCCTAACCTTCTCGTTATGAACACGTTACGGACTTATAGGAGAATCCAGCGATGAAATTCCTGATGATGATCAAGCACGCCGAATCCCCCCGGCCGATCACGCCGCCGCAGTCGCTGATGAACGACATGGAGAAGCTCGTGACCGAGGGCTTCACGAAGGGCTGGCTCAAGGACACCGGCGGCCTGTGTCGGACGTCCGAAGCCCTCCGCATCCGCTCCAAGGGCGGCAAGCTGACGGTGATCGACGGTCCCTTCACCGAATCGAAAGAGATCGTCGGCGGTTACGCGATCATCGAGACCGGCACCCGCGAAGAGGGCATCGAACTCGCACGCCGGTTCATGGAGCTCCACACGCGTCACATTCCGGACTTCGAATGTGAGAGCGAGGTTCGTCCCGTCGACGACAAGTAAACCTGGGGCGGGCCGGGCAGGCGTACAATCTGGGCGTGCCGTCGCTCATCACCTACGTCGCGTTGCTCCGCGGCATCAACGTTGGCGGCAACAACATGATCGGTATGAGCGCGCTCAGAGACAGCTTCTCGGCGCTCGGCTTCAAGGACGTCGCCAGCTACATCAACAGCGGCAACCTCCTGTTCAAGGCGAAGGAAGCCGACGCCCGGAAACTGGAAACCAGGATCGAGCGCATGCTGGCCGCGGACTACAAGGTGCCCTGCAAGGTGGTCATTCGCAGCGCCGGCGAGATGGCGCGTCTCGTCAAGTCCCTGCCGAAAGACTGGAACGACGACAAGGACTGGCGGTACAACGTCGTCTTTCTCCGTCACACCATCGACTCGAAGGCGATCGTCGACGGCCTCAACGCCACGCCCGATCTCGAGAAGGTGAGCTACCTGCCGGGCACGCTGCTCTGGTCAGCCAAGGTGCAGAACGTGACCAAGACCGCGATGATCAAGATGTCGACGCGGAAGGTGTTCCAGGACATGACGGTCCGCAACCTCAACACGACGAAGAAGCTGCACGAGCTGATGCAGAAAATGTCGGAGGAGTGATCGCTTACGCCTGGGCGTAGATCACGCGGTTCCGTCCGGCCTTCTTCGCCTGATACAGCAGCGAGTCGGCGTCCTTGATCAGCCCGTCCCACGCGTGGGCGGGTGATCCCACGGTGAGCAGCGTCGACACGCCGAGGCTGATCGTGACGCCACCCGCAAGCCCGGCAAAGGTGGTTGCCGCCACGGCCGCGCGCATCCGTTCCGCGATCTCGCCGGCAGTGTGCACGCCGGTATCGTTCAGGACCACGATGAACTCCTCACCGCCCCAGCGGCCGAGGGCGTCGGTTTCGCGGAGCGCGGAGCGGAGCACGCCCGCCATCGCGCGCAGCACCGCATCCCCGGTCTCGTGCCCGTAGCGATCGTTGATGGTCTTGAAGTGATCGACGTCGACGAGAATCACCGACACTGGCGTGCCGGCGCGCTGCGCGCGTTTGAGCTCGAGCGGGCCATGTTCTTCCATCGCCCGCCGGTTGTGCAATCCGGTGAGCGTGTCGGTGCGCGCGTCGCGGTGCAACTCGCGCTCGAGCGCGAACGCGCGGCGATGCGACGATTCCATCGCCCGGCCGAGCAGGGAGCTCACCGCCAGGCCGAGCAGCAGGAAGACCAGCGTGCCCACCGCGTCGAACGCCGGTAGCGACACGGCCATGATGATGGCGCTCACGGCGAGCACGGTTGCCGCGTTGGTCACCAGCAAGTCCTGGCTGTCGATGGCGGAGTAGGGACCGGTCATCATGATTGCGACGAGCCCGGCCACGCCGAGGCCATAGCCACGGTCGAGCAGTGCGGCGGCCAGCACCACGGTGATCGCCGCGCACACCAGGCGGATCCTCGCCATCAGCGGCAGCCACTGCGTCTTCCCGGGAAGTTTTTGGAACAGCCCGGTGGCGATGATGACGGCGGCGCCGCCCAGCCGCACCAGGAACGCCGGCCACCAGTGCGCGGCATCGGCATACACGTCCCATGCGCTGAAGAGGACGATGAACAGTGCGGTCGACCAGAAGGTGTTGAGGTTGACGGCCACGAGCGCGGCACGTCGGCCCTGTCGAAACTCGGCCTCGATCTCCGGCGGGAACCGCCCCGGCGATCGTCCGTTGCTCATGCCCTGGCGCCGAGGAGTGCCGCCAGCATGGCGTCCTGGTCGGGCAAGACGGTCCGCAAGTCGAGGACCACGCGGTTGTGTTCGATCCGCGCGATCACCGGTGGGTCCAGCGATCGCAGCCACTGTTCGGTCGCTGCCGCGGACTGACCCTCGCGCTCGAGCGACAACAACACCGTCGTCAGCGCCACGCCAGGCGCGGAACCGCCGCCGACCGCCGACGATCCACTGATCATCGCGACGCGCCAGTCCTGGTTGGCGAGCACGGCCGCCAATGCCTGCGTGCGCGACTCGATCGCGTCTGCCGACAGGTGCAGCATCCGCTGCACGGGCACCGTGGTTGCCGCCCGGCCGGCCGCATATTCGGCGAGCGTCGCTTCGAGAATGACAAGGGTGATCTTGTCGACGCGCAGCGCCCGCATCAGCGGATGCGTGCGTAGCCGATCGACGAGGTGAGCGCGTCCGGCGATGATGCCGGCCTGCGGCCCTCCGAGCAGCTTGTCGCCGCTGAAGCACACCAGGTCGACCCCGGCGGCGATGGACGACTGCACGGACGGCTCGCCCGCGAGATCGTCAACGAGACAACCGCTGCCGATGTCTTCGACGACAGGGATCTGCATCGCGCGCGCGGCCGTCACCAGTTCGTCGAGTGTCGGCCGTTCGGTGAAGCCCTCGATGCGGAAGTTCGACGGGTGCACGCGCAGGAACATCGCGGTGTTCGTCGACACCGCCGCCACGTAGTCGTTCGCCCGCGTGCGATTCGTCGTCCCGACCTCGCGCAGGAGCGCACCAGACTGGCGCATCACGTCGGGGACGCGAAACCCGCCGCCAATCTCCACCAGCTCGCCGCGCGAGATCACGACCTCGCGCCCGGCCGCGAGGCCGGTCAGGATCAGCAGCGTTGCCGCGGCGTTGTTGTTGACGGCGATGGCCGCTTCAGCGCCGGTGAGGGAGGTGAGCAGCGACTCGGCGTGGACCGTGCGCGAGCCGCGTCCGCCCGCCGCGATGTCGTACTCGAGATTCGAATAGCCGCGCGCGATGGCCGACACGCGTTCGATCGCCGCGTCGGCAATCGGCGCGCGTCCGAGGTTGGTGTGAATCACCACGCCAGTGGCGTTGATCACCGGCCGCAGCGAGCCGCGCGCATGCGACGACAGCGCGGCCTCGGCCACCGCCTCGATCACGCGCGCCGCCGATTCTCCGTCGGCGGGGCCGTCGCCCGCGCCGATCTGCGCCCGCAGCTCGCCGGCCGCGTCGCGCAGGGCCCGGACCACCGCATCACCGCCATGCCGCACCTCCATTGCCCGTACCGCGTCACGCTGGCGCAGGATTTCGATCGACGGAATCACGCGGTAGTCGGCCACAGCTAGGAAATCATAGTGTTTTTGGGTACGATCATGGCCTTGTCGACCAAGCGAACGCACCGGCCGCTCGAACGTTTCTGGCCCTACGTGGAAAAGCCCGAGGAGCCGACGACGGAGGAGCTTGCCGCC
>JALDXK010000299.1:0-7271 GCA_032155105.1 Acidobacteriota bacterium | reverse complement strand
GGTGATAGCTGATCGAACGGGATGGCATCCAGCGTGGCGAGGGTTTTCGTCCAATACGCGAGCCTCGCCTCTTGCGATGCGGCATCGACGCGAGCGAAGCGATCCGCCGCGGCACTACCGCGTAGCAACTCCTTCTGCCGCCAATTCCATTCCTCGGTGTAGAGCGCCCGGAGCCGGGCGTCGGCAGAGGAAGCGTCCGGCTGGGGTTGGGCCGATGTCGACGACAACGACAGCGCCACCGTCAACAGGACCCCGATGAGCATGCTGCGCGAGACGGGTTTCCACATGACGCCGGATTATCACACGGCGGTTGTGGTCGACGATCCTGTCGATCTCAAGGGGTTGGTCGGAGTGCCGCTTGCTTGCTCAACCGCAACCGAATGATCGCCGCCTCCGCGGCCCTGCGAACCGAAGGAGTTCCGTCACTCGTCAACGGAGACAGCGATGCTTCGGCCCCCGGATCTCCAACGAATCCCATCGCCGTGGCGAC
This sequence comes from Acidobacteriota bacterium, assembly GCA_032155105.1. Taxonomy (GTDB): domain Bacteria; phylum Acidobacteriota; class Vicinamibacteria; order Vicinamibacterales; family UBA2999; genus 12-FULL-67-14b. The sequence continues at coordinate 6,781 of JALDXK010000299.1, read as the reverse complement.
GCGCTCGCGCACAATCGCGTCGGTGTGCCTCAGGTGGGGCACCAGCGCCGACGGCTGCGCGGTGCCTAACTCAACGACGTAGTCCAACGCCTGATTCGCCGTGTCATCGTCGGCGAGCGCCAGCACCAGGCGATCCAGATACGGCTTGCCCGCAGCCGCCAGGGCGAACGCCATGGCCGTGAGCACGACCTCATCGCGTTCGCCGGTCAGCATCTGTTCCATGGCGAGCGCGTCGGCGGCGGCGATCCCGCCCATCCTGGCAATGCCTTCATATGCATACCGGCGGTGCGCGTCGCTTTTCGAAAACCGCTCCTCCGCGAAGAGGTTCGCCGTTGACCGGTGTGCGATCCGCGCGAGGGCCTCCAGCGCGGCCCGCCCGGCCGTGGCCCCGCGGTAGTAGTCGAGTTGCTGCTGCAACGCGACCAGCGCCCGCGCGTCGCGGATCTCGCCCACCGCATGCATGGCGGCAAGCCGGACTGGCAGGTCGGGGTCGACGATCCGGCCGATCAAGTGATCGCCCGCGCGGGTGGCGCGCAGCCGTCCGAGCGCCTTCGTGGCCGCGAGTCGAACCGTGCCGTCCGGGTCCGCGAGCGAGTAGATCAACTCGTCGGCCACCCGCGCGTCGATGGGCGGGGTCATCACCACACCCAGCGCGTAGGCGGCCTCGCGGCGCACCGATGGCCATTCGTCGGCGAGCGCACGAACGAGGTTGGTGAGCAGTGCGGGCGGCACCGCCCACGGCGTGGTCCGATACTGCGTCCATCCGAATGCGTCTTCGGCGCCGGAAATGCGTTCGCGTGGCGGCGGCTCCACATAGATGGCAACGATTGCGACGATCGCGTCGCTGCGAATGCTGCGCTCGGGATCCCCGACCAGCAGGCTCAGGGGCTCCAGGGCCTCCGGGCCTCGCGAGGCAAGCGCTTTTAACGCCGCGCGCCGTACCTTGGCCTCACTGCTGTTCACGTCGAGCGCAAGCTGCGTGATCGTCTGGGCTTCCTGATCCAGCGAAGCCCGGGCAGCAGGCATCGTGACGACGAGCACCGCCATCACCAGCACGGTCGAGACGTTGGCGCGGTTCAGAATCGCCATGTGAGGAAGGCGCTGATGGGCAGCGTCACGCGGCTGCCGGTGTCGTTGATCCCCTCGAGACCAGTGCCCGACAGGATGGGCGCCGGGCTGAACTTCGGCTGATAGCGAAGGCCGATCTCGGCGCCAAGCGCGATCGCATCGGAGAGATCGCGGCTGACGCCGGCATCGGCGCCAACGAGGAACAGCGTCGACTCCTCGAAGTAGTCGAGAGGGTCGAGCGTCAGGCCGAGTTCGAGCACCCTGATCGTGGCCCCGATGCGCTCGTGGAACCGGATGCCGGCCACTCCGGCGACGTAGGTGCGCGTCGGCCCCTCGGGGAGAAAGTAGTAGCGCAGGCCACCTTCCAGATCGAGGGCAGACGTGTTGCTGAAGCGTGTGTAGAGTGGGTAACCGCCGACCGATCCGGTGATTCGCTCCGTGCCGTTCATCTTGTTATAGGCAAACGTGACAAAGGCTTCCTTCGTGTAATCGAGCCCCGCGTTGCCCGTCACGCGTACGCGGAGCGCGTCGCTGAAGTGATTGCCGTAGCCCTGCTCGACGAAGACGGTCGGCGTGCCGTTGATGGTGCCAACCGCCTCGGTGATGACGTTGCCGCCCAGGGCGACGCCCGTGCCCACCGAGAGCGTGACCGAGCGGGTGTTCTCCATTCCCTGCGCCGACCCGGCTATGGGCCGCAGCACGGCGGCCAGGGCCGCCACCACGATCACTGCACGACATGGTGACAAGCGAGACTCCGTTCAAGAAAGACAAGAAGGCTCGAGCGTCCAACACGGATCGCCGGCCCGGATGTGGGGGTATGCGGCGCCGCCTGGCGACGCTGCACGGAATTTCACTATACGTCCCTCGCCATGATCAATCAATGGCTGACGTAAGGTTCTTGCATCAGCTTGGGCCGGGAACCCTATTCCTGGCGAAGCGCCTCAACGACGTTGACGCGGGAGGCCCGCCGGGCCGGCAGGTACGACGCGACAAGCGAGGTGAGAGCGAGCAATACAAAGACGCCACCGTAGGTGGTGGGGTCGACGGGCGTGACCCCGAAGAGAAGGCTCTTGACGCTGACCGCGACTGCCGCGCTCAGTGCAAAGCCAATCAACAGCCCGGGAATGGTGTGGACCAGGGCTTCGCGGACAACTGTCATCTGAATGCGCTGGGCAGAGGCGCCCAGCGCCATACGGACGCCGAACTCGCGGGTCCGCCGGCGCATGTTGAACATCGCCACTGCGTACTGGCCCAACGCCGCTACGACGAGCGAGAGCACGGCGAAACACACCAACAGCTTCACGATTAACGTTTCAAGCTCGGTGACGATGGCCAATCGGGCGTTCATGGTCGACATCGACACGATCGGCAATCCTGCATCGACTTCTCCGATCGCGCGACTCACAACAGGGGTGACCGCTTCGACGGTGCCGCGATGCCGAATGATGAAGGTCGGATCGATTGGCGGACTGCCAGGCATCTGCTGCTCAGCGACCAGCAGATACCTGGGATGCGGATCATGATTGGGGCCATCGAAGAGGGCATCGGGGACAACGCCGACGATCTCGACCCGCTCATTGCGGTCACCGATGAATACCGGATGCCCGATTGGGGGCTCATTGCCGAACAGCTCCAGCGCCAGGCGCTGATTGATCATCGCGACGCGCGAGGCGCCGCGCCGGTCGCCCGCCGTGACCTCGCGCCCAGTGATCGCGGTCAATCCAAGTGCGCGCAGATAGCCAGGGCCGACCTGTCTCACAAAGGCCGTGGCGGCACGTTGCGCATCGCGTCGGATCGGCGTCACCGACAGAAACGTGGCGCCAGGGATGCGTCGCGCGTACGATACAGCGTCTACTCCCGTGGCAGTCGCGAGCCGCTCGCGGACCCGCTCGAGGAGCGCGAATCCTGCCGCACTGTCCGCAACAGGTTCGTGGCTGCCTGCCGCGCTCGCGCCACCAAGCCGAACGGTCACCAGCAAGAGGTTATTGGGGTCGAAACCGACGTCCCCTGAGCTAAGAGTGGTCATCGATCGATAGGCCAGACCAGCGCTGGTCACCAGCAGTACTGAAAAGCCGAATTGGACGACGACCAGCGCGGTGGCGAGTCGCGAACGGCCGCGGGCGATGCTGTGTTCACCGGCTTTCAGCAACGGCAGCACCTGGACGCGCCAGGAGCGCAGCGCAGGCGCGAGCGAAAAGGCCAGCGTCGCCAGCAGCGCCAGCGTCAGCCCGTACGCCGCCAGCGTCCAGTCGGGCCGTGCGTCGGCGAGCAGCCCCGGCCGTGGTTCGACGACGCGGAGGAGCGCCCGCGATGTCCACCAGGCAATGACGTACGCCGCGATCCCTGCCGTGATCGCGAGCGTCGCTCCCTCGGCAAGCAGCATTCGCACGATTCGCAGACGCGACGCACCCAGCGACTGACGAACCGCGGTATCGCGCTGCCGCTCGACAGCACGACCAAGCAGCAGGTTGGCAACGTTGGCCGAGACCACGATCAGCGTGAGGAGGGTGACCACGCTGAAGACCGCCAGGAACACCGGCGCCATATCAGCAACTGGCAACAGCGCCGTCGCTGAATAGGGCGACACCAGGGCGCGCGGATTGCGGAGTGGCACCACGCCCTGCGGCGAATAGGTCGTGAACGTGTCGGGATAGGTGCTCTGCAGTTGCGCCGACAGCGTCGCGAACTCGGAGCGAGCCTCAGCCAGCGACGCTGATGGCCTGAGGCGACCGGCCATCACGACGAGGGGCTGCGCGCGATTGCTCAATCCCTCGTCGGCGTTGGTCGAGCGGTAATACGCCCGAATCGGCATCCACAGGTCTTCGCCCGGTGTGAGGACTGCGCCGCCGAAGCCGGGCGGCGCCACTCCGACGATCGTCGCGGGCATCCGGTTGATGGCGATCGACGTACCGACAACGTCTTCGGCCAGGTTGAACTGCTCCTTCCACACGCGGTGACTGATGACCACGACCACACCATCCTGTGCGTCATCGTCTCGGGCGACGAGGCCGCGGCCGCGCGCGATCTCCACGCCAAAGGTGTCGAAATAGTTCGGCGTGACGAAGCCGCCGAACAGCGCAAAGTTGCCAGTTGGCGTACCGAGCGTCAGGCGCTGTGCGGTCCATGCGGCGAAGTCACTCACGGTCGTCGAATGGCGTGCGTAGTCCTCAAAATTCGGAAAGCTGACGAAGGGGTCGGTGATGGTGACGGCGGGATCCACGTGGCGGATCACCACGAGATCGTTGCGGCTCACACCAGACGCCGGACTGACCAGGATGCTGTTGACCATCGAATAGACGGTCGCGTTGCCGCCGATCACGAGTGCAACGAGGAGGATCGCGGCGGCACTGAGACCCGGCGCATGCCACAGAATCCGCGCGCCACATCGCACATCCTGCAGGCAGTGTTCGACGCGGGTCCTCATGGCGCGGGCCGCCAGAAGCGCGCCGCCACGCACAACCAGCAGAACGTCAGCGATCCGAACGCGAGCAGGAGCGACACCATCGACTCCGCCGTGCCGACCGCCATGATGCGCACGCTGACGTTGCCCTCGCTACTCCAGTAATACTGGAGAACGTTGATCAGGCCGAGCATCAATCCGCTCAATCCAGAAAACAATGCCGCCAGCGAAATCGGCCGCATGAAGGCGAGACGTTGCTCCGAAGGCCGGATCAGGTACGCGAACCCGGCGAAGACTGGGAACGTGCTCACCAGCATGGACACGAGCGCGGCGATGCCGGCTTCCCGGAATACGCTGAACAACTCCATTGACTCCCGCCTTTCGAGAGGTCATAACGTTCAGCGGCACCGGTCGTGACACTCAAAGCCAAATGTCACGATGTGGTGTCCAACGCGTTATGACAGGAATGGACCGGGAGAGTGAGCTTACCCTCGTGTCGCGGCTGCGGGCCGCCGATACGGCCGCCTTCGACGAGGTCTACGCGGCGTTCAACGCGAGGCTGTTCAACTTCCTCGCGCGCCTGTCGGGAAGTCGCGAGGCGGCGGAAGACCTGCTGGAGGAAACGTGGCTGCGGTTCGTGCGTCAGGCGCACCGGCTGCGGCCCGATACGCGGCTGGCGCCATGGTTGTTCACCGTGGCGCGGAATCTTCATGTCAGCTATCGGCGCTCGCGCGTGCTCGAGGATTCGCACGCGGCCGGCTTGATGGGTTTGTGGCCTTCGGGATCGCCCGTGCCATCGCCTTTCGAATCCACTGCGGCCGACGAAACGGGACGACGGCTCGAAGAAGCCCTCGGCGCGCTGCCCGTGACGTCCCGCGAGGCGTTGCTGTTGGTGGCCGTCGAGGGCCAGTCGCCATCCGAAGCCGCGCGCGTGTGCGGCATCTCGCCGGAAGCGATGCGGCAGCGCCTGAGCCGCGCCCGCGCGATGCTCGCGAAGAAGCTCGATGCGGGCAACGAGCCGCTGCTGAAGGTGCTCAAAGAGGTCACGCCATGACGGACGACCCGCGCGACGACCTCGATCTGCGGTCACTGCGGGAGCTGCCCCTCATCACTCCACGCGCCGGGCGAAACCAGCGGGTCCGCTCCCGATGCCACGAGGTGCTCGCGCGCCGGAGATGGCTCAGCGCCGTGACGGCCCAGGTTTTGGGCGTAGTTCGTGACCAGCGGACGCGGCGGCGCCCACATCCCGCGGCCGTTCCCCAGGAGTGACCGCTCGTTCTACAATCGGTCGTATGCGGTATGCGCTGGCGGTTTTCCTCGTGCTCGCCACGGCCCTATCTGGGCAGGAACTGATTCCGGGCACAGCTCGTCCGTTGCTCGAGAACCTGCCAGCCACGACGAGCGGGTTCATTTGCCCGATGCATCCAAACGAAGTAAAGGCCGAGGCGGGCGCCTGCAGCATCTGCGGCATGACGTTGGTTGCCGGCGATCCGATGGCAACTGCCGACTACGTGCTCCGCGTGGCCACCGAGCCGCGCGCGCCGCGCGCCGGGCAGAAAACGAAGTTCCGTTTCTCGGTCGTGCATCCGCTGACCGGCGAGCCGGTGAAAGAGTTCGCCGAGGTCCACGACAAGCTCTTCCACCTGTTCCTGATTAGCCGCGACATGACGCAGTTCTTCCACGAGCACCCGGTGAAGGAAGCCGACGGCTCGTTCACATACGAGCACGTCATTCCTACCGCCGGCCACTACATGCTGTTCGCCGACTTCATGCCGGTCGGCGGCGGGCCGCAGATGATCGCGACGCCGCTCGTGACCGCCGGGTTCGACGGCGACATCACCTCGTCCGTGCCCAAACTGACGCCGGACAAGTCGTGGGTGAAGTCGGTGAACGGCGTCACCGTGGAACTGCAGATCGATCCGTCGAAGGTGGTGTCGGGCGAAGAAACCGACGTGCCGATCCGCTTCACGGATGAGAAGACCGGCGAGCCGGTGACGGACCTGCAGCGCTACCTCGGCGCCTTCGGCCACGCGATGATGCTCAACGACGACATGACCGAGCACGTGCACGCGCATCCCGAAGAGATGCTCGAAGGTACGGACGTCACGAGCGGTGGCGGACCCGACCTGGTGTTCCATGCGCTGTTCCCGCGGCCGGGCCACTACCGCGTGTGGCTGCAGTTCCTGCGCCAGGACACGTTGTCGACGGTGCCGTTTACGGTGCGAGTGTCGCGGGCTGGCGAGACGGTGGAACAGCAGTAACGTGCAGAGACGAGGCCGCCGGCAGCGGTGCCTGCGTGGCGTTGTCGTAATA
>JALDXK010000298.1:0-7279 GCA_032155105.1 Acidobacteriota bacterium | reverse complement strand
GCGGGGCCCGGCGCCCGCTACTGCCTGTTCGTCCGCCACACCGATGCCGCGCGTGAGTATGCCTACGACAGGTCGCCGATGGGGGTCCTGGATGCCGGGCTGAAAGAGGCGGCCGCAAAGGGCTGGACCGTGGCCGACATGAAGAACGACTGGAACACCATTTACCCGTTTCAGAAGAAGTAGCTGAAGCCGAGGAGAGTATGAGCAGACACATAACCTTGGGCATCGCGATTCTGGCAATGGCGGTAGCGGCCTGCGGACCGGCGCCGTCGTCACCGCCCTCCGCGGCAACACCGCCGGCCGCAGCCGGATCGGCGAGCACGCGCGCCCAGTCAACAGCCAAGTACGCCGCCGTCGTCCCGACGTCGATTCTCACGCCCGACACGGTGCCATCCCGCATCGGCACGCTGACATTCTCTGACGGCCTGCCCGACGACGAGACTGTCAAGAAGGTTTATGACCACCTCGATTTCGCCAGAGGCGTCGAGGCGTTCATGGCTGGCATACCGGCGACCTCGGTCGAGGCCTTGAAGCGCGGCTTCACCGAAGCGGGATTTCCGCCCAACGGCGGTATTGGCATCACCGAGAGCCGCGCCGACGCGCGCTCGGTGTTCCTGACTGCCAACGCGACGGTGATCTATCAATGGGCGTGTATTGATGTTGAAGCCGGGCCGATGGTGATCGAGGTCGCGCCTGCGGTGTTGGGCCTGGTCAACGACGCCTACTTCCGGTTCCTGGGCGACATGGGGCAGTTCGGGCCCGACCAGGGCAAGGGCGGCAAGTTCGTGGTGGTGCCGGAGAGCTACAAGGCCGCGGTGCCCAGCGGCTACCACGTCATGAGGACGCGAACGCTCAACAACCTGGTCATCATTCGTTCGTTCCTGCAGAACGGTGACGTCGCCGCCAGCGTCGCGACCCAAAAAGCGCACACCAGGATCTATCCGTTGTCAGCGGCGGCCAATCCACCCGCGCAGAAGTTCTTCAACATCTCCGGCCTGAAGTTCAACACGGTCCACGCGAACGATTTCTCGTTCTACGACGAGTTGAACGAAGTGGTGCAGCACGAGCCGGGTGATGCGTTCGATCCCGACACGGTGGGATTGTTCGCGGCGATTGGCATCAAGAAAGGCAAGCCGTTCGCTCCTGATGCGCGCATGAAGGCCATCCTGACCGAGGCGGTGGCGGTCGGCAATGCGACGGCGCGCTCGATCGTGTTTGCGCCGCGCGATCCGCGGCAGAAATTCTTCCCCGACCGGCAGTGGGCCACGGGGTTCCTCGGCGGCTACAGGTTCTTCGACAACGGCGAGCGGATTCTCGACGGCCGGACGTTGTTTCTCTACTACGCCACCGGCATCACGCCGGCGATGGCGCCATCGAAGCCGGGCGTCGGCTCCGCCTACGCCTACACCGCGCGCGATGCGACGGGCGCGTACCTGGACGGCGGCAAGAACTACAAGGTCGCCCTGCCGGGCCCGATCCCCGCCGCCCGCTTCTGGTCGTTCACGGTCTACGACAACCAGACCCTCTCACTGCTGGAAACCGACCAGGCCGGCTCCGGTCGCGACAGCACCGAGCCCGGCTTGAAGACCAATCCCGACGGCTCGGCGACGATCTATTTCGGACCCGCGCCACCGCCGGGTGAGGAAGCGAACTGGATCCAGACCGTGCCCGGCAAAGGCTGGAACGTGATCCTGCGCTTGTATGGTCCGCTGGAACCGTGGCTCAAGCTGACGTGGAAGCCGGGAGATATCGAGCTCGTCAACTAGCCAGTGAGGATCAGCCAATGAGGGTCATCGTCATGAAGAGAATTGCGTTGGCCAGCGTCGTCGCGGTGATCGCGTCGGCGTGCGGACAAGCGCCCACGACGCCGGCGCCATCGAGCGCGTCAACCGCGTCAGCAGGCGCGGACACGGTCGAGACGCGCCTCGGCGCGCTGGCGTTTGAACAGGGCTTTCCAACGGAGGAGACCACGAAGAAGGTCTTCGACGAGATCGACTACCAGCGTGCGGTGCAGGCGTACTTGTGGGCATATCCGGCCGTCTCGTTCCAGTCGATCCTGTTGGCCAACAAGCGGGACCTGGGGGCCGATCTCTTCGACGTGATCATCGCCGACAACTTCGCCGATCCGACGGGCCTCTGGCTTACCGCAAACGACACCACGATCTACGGTATGTCGAACGTCGATCTCGGCCGGGCAGGGCCGGTCGTGATCGAAATTCCGCCAGGCGCGATCGTCGGCATCCTCGAGGACTTCTGGCAGCGATCGATTTCCGACGTCGGCCTGCCGGGGCCGGACGCCGGCAAGGGAGGCAAATTCATCATCGTGCCGCCCGGCTACAGGCAGGCCGTTCCGCAGACGGGCTACTACGTCCTTCAGGGGACCATGAACAACTACAACATCATGGTCCGCGGCATCGTCCAGGGCGACGACAAGGATGCCGCCGTCGCGAACGTCAAGCGGGTGAAGATCTATCCGTTGGGCGAGAAGAGTCCCGCGCCGAACAGATTCATCTCGATGTCGGGGAAGGCCGCGAACACGCTCCCGCCGACGGGGATGAGATTCTGGGAACTGCTCTCGGAATTCGTCAACAACAACCCCGTCCAGGAGCGCGACCTGTTCTACATGGGCATGCTCAAGCCGCTGGGGATCGAGAAGGGCAAGCCGTTCAATCCGGATGCGCGCCAGCGCGCGATCCTCGAAGAGGCGGCACGGATCGGCGACGCCATGGGCCGCGTCATGCTGTTCGAGGGCCCCGACCGCTTCCGCCAGGCAGAGCCATTTCCCGGCACCAGGTGGCACTGGGTATTCCAGGTGAATCCCGTCCAGAAGACTGACACCTACGGCCAGGTCGACGAACGGCTGCACTACACCTACGGCGCGATCTATACGACGCCCGGCCTTGGCGTGATGAAGGCCGGCCCCGGCGGAAATTACATCCAGGCGTTCAAGGACAAGGACGGCAATCGCCTCGACGGCGGCAAGTCGTACCGCCTGCATGTGCCCGCAAAGGCGCCGGCGGCGGCGTTCTGGTCACTCACGCTGTACGACACGGCCACTCGCTCCATGATCCAGAACACGGTCAACGACTCTGCCCGCTCATCGCTCGACAAGCTCACGACGAACGCCGACGGCTCGCTCGACCTCTACTTCGGCCCCACGTCGCCGGCCGGCATGGACGCCAACTGGATCCAGACGCTTCCAGGCAAGGGCTTCTATCCCATGTTCCGCTTCTACAGCCCCACGGCGGGGTTGTTTGACGGCACCTGGAAACTCTCCGACATCGAGTTGACGAAATGACCACACGCCGATCGGTAATCGTTGCCATCATCATGGTGGCGGTTCTGCTGCCCGCGCCAAGCACGGCGCAGTTGAACGGCACCCACACCCCCGGTGATTACGGCGTGCAATCCGGCTCGCAGCCGGCGCCGGGAATGTATGCGGCGCTCTTCTACCTGCGCTACAACGCCGACACCATCAAGGGCCGCGACGGCAACATCGTCCGCCCGGCGCCGAATTCGCCGGGCAGCATCGCGGTATCTGCGTTGGCGCCGCTGGCGTGGTATGTGAGCAACGCCAAGTTCCTTGGAGCCAACGTTGGCGCCATGGTGGTGCTGCCGCTCGCCAACGCGGCGCTCGAAGCGCCGGCGTTCGCACTCGGCCAGACCGTCGGCACCAGCGTCTCCGATCTGCTGATGCGGCCGCTCGACCTGGGCTGGCATACCCCGCGCGCCGACGTCGCGGCCGGCCTTCAGCTCTACGCGCCGACCGGCAGGTACGAGCCCGGCGGCGACGAGAACATCGGCAAGGGCATGTGGACCTACGAGCCGTTCGTGGGCACGACCGTGTACTTCGACCAGGCACGCACGCTGAGCCTCGCCGCCACGGCGTACTGGGAGTTTCACGGCACCAAGAAGGACACCGACGTCAAGGTTGGCCAGATCCTGACGCTGCAGGGCGGCGTCGGCAAGTCGTTCCTTGGCGGCGGGCTGATCGTCGGCGCGGCCTACTACGGCCAGTGGAAGCTTACCGAGGATCGGTTGGCCGGGTTCGAATTGCCAGGGCGCGATCCGATCGACCTGACGATTACCAGCAAGCACAAGGTGTTCGGCTTCGGGCCGGACGTGACGCTGCCGATCGCCAGCAAGACGAAGCTCTTCGCCCTGGTCAACATCCGCTACCTCTGGGAGTCGGGCGCGCGGCTGAAAACAGAAGGCAGCACGTTGGTCGTCACGGCAACCTTCCCGGTGCCGAGCGTGAACCTGCCATGAGGGTGGTCTCGATTCTCGCGGCGATCCTGGTATGCACCGCGACGGTGAGCCGCGCGCAGCAGCCGCCGGCAGCGGCGGGCGGCACCGAAGACCTCGCGAAGAAACTCTCCAATCCGATTTCCGATCTGGTCAGCGTGCCGTTCCAGTTCAACTGGGAACAGGGCGTCGGGCCGAATGAGGCGACGCGGTTCATCCTGAACGTGCAGCCGGTGATGCCGTTCGCGATGAACCAGGACTGGAATCTGATCACGCGAGTGATCGTTCCGTTCGTCAGCCAGCCGGCCCTCGCCGAGGGTGGCAGTCCGGCCTTCGGTGTCAGCGACGTCTTCGCCTCGTTCTTCATCTCGCCGTCGCGGCCGGGCCTCGTCTGGGGCGTGGGACCGGCGTTCAGCCTTCCCTCAACCAGTATCGCCACGCTCGGAACGGAGAAATGGAGCGCCGGTCCAACCGTGGTGGTCCTGAAGCAAACCGGCAAGATGACCTACGGCGCCTTGTGGAACCAGGTGTGGTCCTTCTCCGGCAACACCCAGCGCGCCAACGTCAACCAGATGTTCCTGCAACCGTTCTTCGCCTACCAGGCGACGCGGACACTCACCGTGACGCTGCAGTCGGAGACGACCGCCAATTGGGAAGTTGAAGAAGACCGGTGGACGGTCCCGATCAACCTGCTCTTTGGCAAGCTGTCGTCGTTCGGCGTGTTCCCCGCGAGCTACCAGCTTGGCGTCGGGAGCTTCGTGGAACATCCGGAGATCGGCCCGTCCTGGAAGATCCGCGGCGCCATCGTGATCCTTCTGCCGCGGCGGGCGCCCTAGCAGCGTCATCCACGAGTTCGGAGAGCAGCCATGAACCGAGTCGCGATGAACAGAGTCGTCCTGATCGCCACCGTGGCCGCCGTCTCGGTGGCGATCCCCCTCGCCGCCGAGGCCCAAACGCCGAAGCCCAATATCGTCCTGGTGTTCATGGACAACTTCGGCTGGGGCGAGCTCGGCGTCTACGGAGGCGGCATCCTGCGCGGCGCGCCGACGCCGCGCATCGACAAGCTCGCCACCGAAGGGATGCGGCTGCTCAACTTCAACGTCGAGGCGCAGTGCACGCCCAGCCGCGCGGCGCTGATGACCGGGCGGTACGCGATCCGGACCGGCAACGGCTCGGTGCCAATCAGCACGCCGATGTACGGCCTGGTGCAGTGGGAAGTCACGATGGCCGAAATGCTGTCGGCCGCGGGCTACGCGACCGGCATGTTCGGCAAGTGGCACCTGGGCCACACCGAGGGCCGCTTTCCGATCGATCAGGGCTTCGACGAGTGGTTCGGCATTCCGAACTCCAGCGACGAATCGTTCTGGCCCGACAATCCGTTGTTCGATCCCACGTCCGATCCGTTCGCCCGTGTCGAGTACCTCATGCAGGGACGCAAGGGTGGCACACCCGAGAACGTCCGCGTCTACGACTCCCGCGAACGGCTGTTGATCGACAACGAGCTGACCAACCGGACGATCGACTTCATGAAGCGGCAGAAAGGCGCCGGCCGGCCGTTCTTCGCCTTCGTGCCCTACACGCAGACGCACATGCCGACGCTGCCGCACCCGGACTTCAAGGGCAAGTCGGGCAACGGCCCGTGGGCCGACGTGTTGATGCAGATCGACAGCTATGTCGGCCGCCTGCTGGATACGGTGGACGAGCTCGGCGTGCGCGACAACACGATCTTCATCTTCACGTCCGACAACGGACCCGAGTTCTCGCGCGCGTGGGTGGGCTCGGCCGGGCCGTGGCGCGGCACCTACTTCACCGGGCGCGAGGCCTCGCTGCGCGTGCCCTTCATCATGCGCTGGCCCGGGCGCGTGCCCGCCGGCGCCGTCAACAACGAAATCGTGCACGAGATGGACCTGTTCCCGACGCTGGCCCGCGTGGCCGGCGGCACGGTGCCGACCGACCGCATCATCGACGGCGTGGACCAGTCGGAATTCTTCTCCGGCAAACAGGCGAAGTCGAATCGCGACGGCCTGGTCATCTACGTCGGCAACGACATCCACGGGGTGAAGTGGCGGAACTGGAAGATGATGACCAAGGACATGAGCCGCGGCGACGACCCGGTCCGCGAGCTGTCGCTGCCGTACTTCTTCAACCTGCTGACCGATCCCAAGGAAGAGTTCCCGGCGGCGCCGAACGTGCCCGAGAATTTGTGGGTGCGCTTCCCGGCCGGCAAGATCCTCACCGACCATCTGGTGTCGCTGCAAAAGGAGCCGGCGATCAGGCCGGGCACTCCCGATCCCTATGCACCGAAGCGGTGAGCGGTTTCGAAAACGAAGAGGTACTCGTATGAAGCGCATCGCCCTCCCGTTGCTGATGATCGCCGTCGCCAGTACGGCGCATGCGCAGGACCGGCCCAACGTCGTCCTGATGCTGGCCGACAATGTCGGCTATGGCGACATTGGCTCGTACGGCGCGGGCGAGGCTCGCGGCATGCCGACGCCTCGCATCGACTCGATCGCGGCGCAAGGCCTTCGGCTCACGCAGTACCTCGTCGAGCCGGCATGCACCCCCTCTCGCGCAGCGCTCATGACCGGGCGCTACTCGGTGCGCTCGGGCCTCAGCAGCGTCATCGTCGGAGGCACGCCAAATACGCTCCAGGCGAGTGAGGTGACGCTCGGCGAGTTGTTCAAGAGCGTGGGCTATGCCACCGGCATGACCGGCAAGTGGCATCTCGGCGCGAGCGAGCAGAGCTGGCCGACCCGCCAGGGCTTTGACGAGTACCGGGTTGGGATCCTCGAATCCACGGATGGCACCCTCTATCGCGACGGCATGCAACGCTCCGGCATGCCTGAAGCCGCGATTGCGGCCGCCGAGCCATACATCTGGGAATCCGATGCGACCGGGACGTTGAAAAAAATCCGTCCCTACACGGTGGAGAACCGCGGGCAGGTTGAAGGCGAGATCGCGAAGGCGTCGGTCGAGTTCATCGAACGCCGGGCCAAAGCGAAGCAACCGTTCTTCCTCCAGGTCGGTTTCACCT
>JALDXK010000297.1:0-7294 GCA_032155105.1 Acidobacteriota bacterium | reverse complement strand
ATGTCGTTCTGGTCGGTGGGTGTCGCCATTGAGCGTTTCTACACTTACAGCCAGGCCACCAAGCAGTCGAAGATGTATGCCCCCCTCGTGGCCAAGCACCTCAAGGAAGGCCGCCTGAAGGAAGCCATCGCGCTGTCGTCGGCGAAGGAATACCGCTACAGCCACCTCGCCAAGGTGGTGCTCGCCGGCCTGCAGGAATACCAGTTCCAACAGGAGAGCGGCGCCAACCTGTCACGTGAAGACCTCCTCGACACCGTCCGCCGCTCCATTCAGCGCGCCACCGCGCTCACCGCGAACGACCTGAAGAAGGGCGTTTCGGGCCTCGCCACCATCGGCGCGACCGCGCCGTTCGTCGGTCTGCTCGGCACGGTGGTCGGCGTCATCAACGCGTTCGTCGGTATCGCGTCGTCGGGCTCGGGTGGTATCGGCGCCGTGTCGGCCGGTATTGCAGAAGCGCTCGTCGAGACCGCGCTCGGCCTGTTCGTGGCCATCCCTGCGGTGTGGTTCTACAACTACCTCTCAGGCAAGCTCGAGTTCTTCAACGTCGAGATGGACAACTCGTCGTCGGAGATGGTCGACTACTTCATCAAGAAGACCGCGTAGGCTGATTCACGCGGCCTTGGGACTTGGGACTTGGGACTTGCCCAGGTCCCACGCCCCAGGACCCAAGCCCGGGAGATTTATTTATGTCAATGGATGTCGGCGGTTCCAAGGGTGGAATCAAATCGGACATCAACGTCACGCCGCTCGTGGACGTCATGCTCGTGCTGCTGATCATCATGATGATCGTGGCCCCGCTGCTCCAGAAAGGCGCCGACGTCAAGCTGCCGCTCGCCGCGAATACCGCGGACAAGCCCGAGACGCAGGATCAGACGGTTGTCGCGATCGACAAGACCGACCGCTTCTTCGTCAACGGCCTCCCGGTGCGCAAGGAGGAGCTGCGGCAGAAGGTCGAAGAGATCCTCGAGACCAAGAAGGAGCGCATCATCCTCATCAAGGCTGATGTCGATGCGCGCTACTCCGCCGTGATGGACTGCATGGACGAACTGCGCGCCAGCGGCATCGAGGACATGGGGCTGATTACCGATCCCAAGTCACGCGCCGGCCTGCTGGGCGGGGGAGGCAACTAATGGCTGGCCATCGCGCGCACCAGCATCTCGGCGCCGACCGCGTCATCACCGCGAAAAAGCTCGAAGTCTCGTCGGACATGAACATCACGCCGATGATCGACGTGCTGCTCGTGCTGCTCGTGATCTTCATGGCCGCCCTGCCGCTGTCGCAGAAGGGCCTCGACGTCAACCTGCCGGCCGAGACCAAGAGCGCCCAGCAGACGCAGGTCGACGTCTCGCAGATCGTGGTCGAGTACACCGCCGAGCGGAAGCTCTCGATCAACAAGCAGGACGTCACCGTCCCCGAGCTCGAAGATCGTCTTCGCACGATCTTCGAGGAGCGCAAGGACAAGACGTTGTTCATCGCCGCCGACGGCGGACTTCGCTACGGCGACATCGTCGAGGTGATCGACGCCGCCAAGGGCGCCGGTGTCGAGAAGGTCGGCATCATCACCGAGGGCATGCGCCGCGCGGCGGCCGCGCCCGGTCGCGTGGGCGGCAACTAGGCCACCGATTCGCGCCGATCGGGCACTGATTCAGGGATGCAGGGGCGGGACATCAGTCCCGCCCTTCGTCTGTACGGAGGGCCTGACGCCTGGCGCATCGCTGCCTTCCACGTTGTACGGCACAATGAACGGCGGTGCCGTATGCAACAGACCGAAATGATTGCTGATCAGCTCGAGCGAGCCTACCGTGGCGACGCGTGGTACGGGCCATCGGTACTTGCGGCGTTGGAGGATGTCGATGCGGCGATGGCCGCGGCGCGCCCGCTCGAGGGGGCGCACTCCATCCACGAAATCGTGGTGCACCTGACGGCATGGACGCGCGAAGTCACGCGGCGGCTGCGAGTGGGCGTGGCTCAGGACCCTGAGATGGGCGATTGGCCTCGGGCCGACGGAGACTGGGATGCCGCGCGTGCGGCGCTCGATGCGGCGAACGCGGAACTGATCACAGCCATCCGTGCGATGAGTCCCGCGCAACTCGACGATCGTATCGGCGACGCGCGCGACCGCGCCCTCGGGAGCGGCGTGTCGCGCTACGTAACCCTACACGGGCTCGTCCAGCATCACGCGTATCACGCGGGACAGATTTCACTACTGAAGAAAGGTTGATGCGAGACACGCGCGCGCTACTCATGCCTGAGCACCACCGATGCGTCCGTGCGCATCGCGCGGCGGGCGGGGATGACGCAGGCCGCAAAAGTGACCGCGAGCATCATACCGATCACGATTCCGAACGTCAGCGGATCCAGCGGCGACACCTGGTAGAGGAGCACACTCAGCCCTTGGGCCGCCATGACGGCGCCCACCAGGCCGAGCCCGAGCCCCATGCCCGCGAGCCGCAATCCCTGGGTCCAGATCAGCGAAAACATCGCGATTGGGCGCGCCCCGAGCGCGAGCCGGATGCCAATCTCGCCGGTGCGCTGCGCCGCCGAGTAACTCATCAGGCCGTAGACGCCGATCGCGGCCAGTGTTAGCGCGAGCGTCGCAAACAGCGCGACCAGGGAGGCGTTCATCTGCGGCGCGGCGGCGGCGTCGACCACCAGCTCGCTCAACGGGCGGATGTCGGAGACCGGCTGATCGCGATCCATCCCGGCGACCGCCGCACGGAGCACGCGCTCGACACCCGTCGTCGAGCCGGCGGCACGCACGGCAACGGTCATCGTCGCCCACGGGAACTGCAGATAGTGGAAGTACATCGCCGGTTCCGGCGTGCGGCCGAGCAGCGTCAGGCGCGAAGACGGCGTCAGCCCGACCACTTCATAGGGCCGCCGTGAATCGCTGGCGAGGAGGATCTTCCCGATCGGGTTCTCGCCAGGCCACAGGCGTTCCGCGAGCGTTTCATTGATGATGGTGCTGCGCGTGGCGCGACGCCGATCGTCTGTGCCGTTGAAGGTGCGGCCGGCCTTCAGCGCAATTCCCATCGCCGGCAGGTAGTTGCCGCCAATCACCCGCCATTGCGCCTGCACGCCGGCCTCGAGGTCCGGCGGCGCGCCGTCGGGAGTGGCCTGCATCGAGGTGTAGCCGCCGCCGAAGGGCACACTGCTCGTGACGCCGGCCGCTGCTATTCCGGGCCGGCCTTCGAGATCGGTCACGAGACCGTCGATGAACGCGGAGTAGCCCTGGAGGGTTTGATACCGGTCGCCGTAGAGGCCGACTTTGCCCGTGATCACACCCTCGGCATTGAACCCGACCGGTTCCTGCCTGAGGCGATCGACGCTGCGCATGAGCAGCCCGGCGCCGGCCAGCAGCACCAGCGCCAGCGCGATTTCCGCCACGACGAGGCTGTTTCGCAGCCGCCCGGCCCGTGCGCCTTCGGTGGTGGTACGGCTCGCCGTCATCATGCCGCCAACGAGTCGGGTCCGTGACATTCGCAATGCCGGTGCGACACCGACCACGAAGGTGGTCACGACCGCGATGACGCCGGCGAATACCAGCGCATACCGGTTGAGACTCAGCGCCGAACCCCCTGTGGGATCGAGATGGCCGATCCCCAGTTCGTTCGGAAACAGCCATTCGGCGAGACGGAGCGACCAGGCCGCGACAATCAGGCCGGCGGCGGCACCAAGCGCCGACAGCACGCCCGCTTCGACCAGCAACTGCGCCGCGACCCTGCCGCGCGACGCCCCGAGCGCCATGCGCGTGGCGACCTCTCGCTGCCGTTGCGTACCTCGCGCGAGCATCAGGTTGGCCACGTTCACGCACGCGATCAGCAGCAGTAGCCCCACTGCGCTCATCAACACCATCATCGAGCGCTGTGTCGGCGGCTCCACCACCGCGTCGTACAAGGATTCGATCCGCACGCTCCAGCCAGCGTTGGTCTTCGGGTACTCGGCGGCGAGGCGCGCGGCGATGGTCTGGAGCTCCGCTTCGGCCTGGTCGACGGTGCGGCCCGGCGCGATGCGGCCGACGACGATCACGTGGTGATCGCCGCGGTCGAGGTCTGCGACATCGGGAGCGAGCGGCCGCCACATGTCGGCGACCAACGGCGCCCGCATTGGCGGCATGATGCCGATGATGTCGTGCGGCTGGCCGTTGACCACCACCGATCGGCCGACCGCGGCGGGATCACCGCCGAAGTGCCGGCGCCAGTACTCGAATCCGAGCACGGCAACACGGGCGTGGCCGGGGCGGTCCTCGTCATCGCGAAAGAAGCGGCCGTAGGCCGGCTGGATGCCGAGGGCGCGGAACAGCGACGCGGAGGCGACGGCGCCGTTGAACTGCTCGGCCCGCGGGCCGTCGGTACGGTTGTCGCTGCGGATCTCGAACGCGCCGAGATCGGCAAACGACGCCGTGCGGCTCCGCCAATCGACGTAATTGGCAACCGATCCGGTGAAGCGGTTGATGTCGCGTTCACGATTGGTTTCCCAGACCACCACGACGCCGTCCGGATCGGGCAGCGTGAACGGCCGTAACAGGACGGCATCGACGATCGTGAACATCGCTGTGCTGGCGCCGACGCCGATCGCCAGCGTCGCGACAACGATGGCCGTGAACACGCGCTGGCGGCCGGCGAGCCGCAGGCCGAAACGCAGATCGCCCAACGCGCGATCGAGCGCGCCCCACCGCCATTGCTCGCGCAGCGACTCCGTGAGCTTGAGGGTGTTGCCGAACTGGCGGCGCGCGCGATCGCCCGCTTCCGCCGCGGCGACGCCGTCTTCGCGCAGCGACGATTCTCGCATCTCCAGATGAAAGGCCATTTCGTCTTCGAGATCCCGATCGAGCTGATGCGATCGCCGGAGCGCTCTCAGCCGCAGCCAGAGTTCGTGCATTCTTTCTCGCATCGCGTTCCCTATGCCGTGTTGAGCACGTGCGACACTGCCGCGGCGAGCCGCGCCCACGAATCGGTCTCGACCGACAGCTGCTGCCGGCCCGCGGCGGTCAGCTGGTAGAACTTGGCGCGACGATTGTTCCCCGACAATCCCCATGCAGACGACAGCAGCCCTCGTAGTTCGAGACGATGCAATGCGGGGTAGAGCGCGCCCTCTTCGACCTTGAGCACGTCGTTGGAAGACTGGTGGATGAATTCGGCGACGCCATAGCCGTGCAATGGCCCGCGGCTCAGCGCTTTGAGCACCATGACGTCGAGAGTGCCCTGGATGAGATCACCCTCAGATTGTCCGACGGGTCGTCGTCCCATAAGTGGTTTAGGGGAGCTTACAGCTTTATAGACGGAGGTCCAAGCGGCCAGGTTTCATGGCACGGTCGAGCGACCGTGGCGACACGAGCGGCTCAGCTACGACTGCGGCCTAAGCGCGCCGATTTCTTTGAGCTCGGGCAGTGTCTTGTCGGCCTTCTTCCAGATGTCGCGCAGTTCGCCATAGGCGCGCTGTGCGGTAGCTGGATTCTTCGCCGCCGTCGCGGCGCGGGCGAGACCGAGCAGCGACAGCACGCGGCGCGGCGTGCGCTTCAGCGACAGCTCGAACGCCTCCATGGCTTCCTTCGGCCGCCGCAGGTCCATCAACATTTCCCCAACCTGCTCGTTGACCGGCTTCACCGGCACCGGGGGGCCGAACTCGAACGGCAACCCGGCTTCGACGACGGCGGCCTGGCGGGCGAGGACGAGGGCCTCCTCGCGGCGTCCCTCGGTGAAGAGGAGTAGCGCTTCGAGCTGCTGCGCCATGACTTGTGGCACGCGAATATCACCAGCGGTTCCGGCGACCGGCAACCCGGTCACCGCTGACGCCGCATGTGCCTGGTGCCCGGGTGCCTGTGGTGCCTGGGGGTTGGTGCCGGTGCCGGGTGCCGTGGGCTTGGTGCCGGGTGCGGGCACAGCGCGTGGGCCCGCGGCGGGCGCTATCGGCGTGACGCCGGGTGCCAGCGGCTTGCCCCCAGAACCCGTCGGCGCGGGCTTCACGGGCGCCAGGTTCACCGGAGCGGACTCCATCAATGCCGCCATCTGTTTCAACGCGTTCGAGCCGGCCAGGCGGTTGCCCGATCGCAGGGCCGCGAAGCCGTTCGCGAACAGCTCCGCAATCGCGGCCTCCTTGGGCAGGTCCTTCGCCGGCACCGGTGTCTTGGCCTCGCCCCACTTGCGGGTTTCGATCAGCCAGGCCGCGCGCGCGAGCGCGAGGTGACTGCGCGTCCGCTGTGAGCCGCTCTCCTTTGCGGCGGCCTCGAGCTCGGTCATGATCGCGCGCGCGTCGTCGTACCGGCCCTGCTGCGTGTAGCTGTAGACCAGCCACAGCAGCGCGTGGAAGCCGCGCGCCTCGACGTCGAGCTTCTGCTCCTCGCGCCGCGTGTCGGCCGCCTTGACCGATCGCTCGTTGATCGCCGCCGACTCGTCCCACATGCCCATCGCCACGTAGATGTGCGATGGCATGTGCAGCGCGTGCGATGCGGCCGGAGCAATCTTCGAATACGCATCCGCGAAGCGCAGGCCGAGCGGCGCGTGGATCGGATCGTCGTAGGCGTGAATCAGGTAATGCGCCGCGCCGGGGTGCTGTGGATTCTTCGCGTAGACCTGCTCGACGAGCGCCGCCGCGCGCATGTAGATTGCGAAATCGCGGCCGCCGTGGCTGGTACCGAGCAGCGCCAGCGCGTAGAACGATCGCACCTCATCGTCGGCCGGGTACTTGTCGAGCATCCGCTTCATCGCGTCGGCATACGCGAGATCCCGCGCCAGCTTCCCTGCGCTGAGCGAAGTCGAAGCGCCTGCGCTGAGCGACGTCGAAGCGTCGCCGGCGCCGTACAGCCGTTCCACCGCGCCGAGCCAGTCCTTCTCTTTCTCGGTCTGCGCCTTCGCGCGCCGCGCGTCGGGCGTGGGCGCGAGCTTGTTGAGCGCAGCCCTGGCGAGGTCCGGCGATGTGCGCTGCCACACCGGGTGATTGAAGGTCATCGCCTCGCCCCAGTAGGCCATCGCAAACGCCGGGTCCGCCTTCTGCGCCGCCACGAACGCCTCGCGCGCATCGTCGTACTCGAAGGAGTGCATCAGCAGCACGCCCTTGATGAACAGCGGCTGCGCGGCGGCGGCACCCGAGGTGGGGAAGTCGATGGTCCCCAGGTCCTGCGACGTCGCGGACGTCGACAGTGCAACCGTGAGAACGGCGGCTAGGAGTGCGGCACGCTGTTTCATAGGGGAAATATATCCTGCCTTCGCGCCGTGTGCCTGCCTCCAACCAAACGACAAGGGGCGGGTCCGAAGACCCGCCCTACGAGGGTTCGATGTCATGCGCTACGCACACC
>JALDXK010000296.1:0-7312 GCA_032155105.1 Acidobacteriota bacterium | reverse complement strand
GTCGAGTGCCTGGGCGGTCTCCGAGTTGCCCCAAATAATCGATTGCTCTTGGAGCGTTGCGTCCTCGGGCGTCCAAGACATCTGCTTGGCTGCCTGCAACACCGTCTGAAGTTTGTCCTCGTTTAGGGCGGCAACGTTCACGCTTCCAGCCCCTGAGGCAATCAGTCCAGCATTTGGCAAGAATTCAGCGCCGGACTGCAACGCGAGCTTCACCTGAAGCGGCGTCAGCTTCGAATTGCCGTCGAGCAACAACGCCGCCGCTCCCGACACCACCGCGGCCGACATGCTCGTGCCGCTCATCGCCACGTAATCACGAGCACCGGGACCGTCGATGAACCTGTCCGCGAGGGTGTTCGACAGGGTTGACCCCTTCACCGCCGTCGACACGATCTTCGACCCGGGCGCGACCAGGTCCGGCTTCACGATATGGTCCACGAACGTCGGACCCTTCGAGCTCCACGGCGCCACTTCGTCGTCGCTCGTCTCCACCGTGCCCTGCGTGCGCAGCGCGCCGACCGTGATCGCATACGGTGAGATGCCCGGCGACGTTACCGACCCGAACACCAACGTGCCGTCTTCCGTCTGGCCGTAGTTGCCGGCCGACGCCACCACCACCAGGCCCGCCTTGACGGCGCGCTCCACCGCCAGGCAGATCGGGTCGTCCTTGTAACTCTGCGTCGGCGCCGCGCCGAGCGACAGGTTCAGCACCCGGATGCCGAAGATCTTGCGATACCGGATCGCCCAGTCGATCGCCTCGATCAGATCCGCCGCCTCGCCCGAGCCGTCGCTGCCAAGCACCTTCAGGTTGATCAGGTGCGCCGCCGGCGCCATCCCCGAATCCGCCCCCTCCACGCCCTTGCGATAATCTCGCGCCGCGACGATGCCGGCGATGTGCGTGCCGTGGCCATACAGGTCCTCGCCGCGGCCGCGCGCGTCGGTGAAGTCGGCGCTGGCAATCACGCGGTTGGCCAGCGCGGGATGATCGCCGATGCCGCTATCGATGATCGCCACGCCGATGCCGCGGCCATTCACCGGTCCGAGCGCCGTCACCGCGCCTGCCCACGCCGCCTGAGCGCCGGTCACCGCCGTGGTCACGGCCATGTGCGAGCGCACCCGGGCGTTGCCCGACACGGCGGCGAACTCGCCGTCCTGGGCAATCGCCTCGAGCTCGGCTTTCGAGGCGCTCAGCACCGCTCCCGACGACAGGAACTTCTTGATGCGCAGGCCGTGCCGCTTCGCCAGCCGATCGACGGCTTCCGTCGACCCGGTGACGATGACGTCGACCGGCGCGGTGGCGCTCGAATTGAGATGGGCCGTGAGATCCGACGACAGCCGCGCCCGCCGTCCGTTGGCATCCGCAGGCACGGCGGAGGCAAGCAGGAACAACGTGGCGGCAAGAACCGCCGTCCCGCACCGGCTGGCACCGGACATCAGCTTGGCAAGGCTGGTCGTGGCCGGTTTCAGGTTGGTCATATATCTCTCCAGGAAGGCGATCCGTTCAGGGTTATTCACGATGGTCACTACAGCGAGCCGCGCATTTCATCGACCGAATCCATCAGCACACGCTGGGACCCACCGAGCGTCCGGATGGTGCGCAAGCGGCCGTCGCGAATCCGGTAATACACGGTGCGACGCGACACGTTCAGTAACTGGGCGGCCTGCTCGATGCTCACGCTGCGGCCGAGCTGTGGCTGAAACTCGTTGGGCATGTAAGACAAAGGTTGAAGTTCCATACGAAGTGCTCCTCGCCGCTTTCTAAGCGCACGGCCAGTGCCAACTCGAGCGCAGGGGTGTGCACATGGGCTAACTAATTGCAATTACAGGGGTTGGTGTTCTACGATGCCAGCAGCCGGGCTTTCGAGTGCCCCGGAGACAAGCTAAGGGATTGCCCCGGTTGAACGGCTGAGGTCGGTGATCGCAGGAATTGCACGCAGTACGCAGAAATTGCGACTCCGCTGCACCGAAATAAACCGGCCAATAAATTGGCCGACTGGACAACATGTGAACCGACAGTCGCGGGCATTGCTGAGCGTTCTCATTTTGGGTGTCATCGTCGTCGTCGGCTGGCGCTCGTGGTCGACCGCGCCCGACAGCGGCCCGGGGGGAGAAATCGTCGTATCCGAGGTCGGCACGCGCGGCGGCACCCTCGTCTCCTCGCAGCGCAGTGAGCCCCGGACGTTCAACCGGGTCCTCGATCAGAGCTTCGCGGTGGATCTCTTTTCCATTCTCACCTCGGGCAAGCTCATCCGTGTGAACCGGGTGACAGCGCAGGTCGAACCTGCCTTGGTCGAAAAGTGGACCACTTCGCCCGACAACCTGACCTACACGATGACGCTCCGCGACGGGGTGACCTGGTCGGACGGCACCCCGTTCACCTCGGCCGACGTGCTGTTCACGTTCCAGGCGATCTACCACCCGAAAGTCCCAAGCGTCCTCGCCAGCGGGTTGCAGGTAAACGGGCAGCCGCTGAAAGTCTCGGCGCCCGACGCTCGCAGCGTGGTCGTGACGCTGCCGGGCACGTTCGGCCCCGGCATCGCCATCCTCGACAACGTTCACCTCCAGCCGAAACACAAGCTGCAGGTGTCGCTCGACGCCGGCACCTACAGCCAGGCCCTGAGCGCCGCGACGCCGCCGGCGGAGCTGGTGAGCCTCGGGCCGTTCATGCTCAAGAGCTATGAGCCCGGGCAGCGGATGGTGTTCGAGCGCAATCCGCGCTACTGGAAAAAGGACGCCGCAGGCATCCAGCTCCCGTATCTCGATCAGCTGGTGATGGAAGTGGTGCCCGATCAGAATGCCGAGCTGTTGCGGCTGCAGTCCGGACAGATCGACATGCTCCAGCAGCAGATCCGCCCCGAGGACGTCGCCACGCTGCGGCCGATGATCGATCAGGGCAAGCTGCGCGTGATCGAGCTGGGCGTCGGCGTCGACCCCGACGTTTTCTTCTTCAACCTGCGCGGGCCGTACTGGGACACGGATCCCCGCCGCGAATGGATCACGCGCAAGGAGTTCCGCAAGGCGATCTCGCACGCCGTCGATCGCGAGGCCTACGCCAACACCGTCTACCTCGGCGCGGGCGTGCCCATCTGGGGCCCGATCACCCCGGGCAACAAGGAGTGGTTCTCGCCGAACGTACCGCGCTACGGCCACTCGATCGAGCGGGCCAGAGAGATCCTCGCCGGGCTCGGCCTGACCAATCGCGACGCCGACGAATGGCTCGAGGACGCCAACAACACCGAGGCCCGGTTCACGCTGCTCGCCTACAAGGGCAACAGCTCGGTCGAGCGCGGCGCCGCGGTGCTGCGTGATGCGCTGCGGCCGGCCGGCGTCGCCGTGGACGTGGTGATGCTCGAGCAGGGCGCCGTGATACAGCGGATGCTCAAGGGCCAGTTCGATGCGATCCTGTTTTTCATCACGTCGACGAATTTCGATCCGTCGATCAATCTCGATTTCTGGATGAGCTCAGGGTCGGCGCACATGTGGAACATCGGCCAGCCGAAGCCGGCCACCGATTGGGAGAAGGAGATCGACGACCTGATGCGCGAGATGACGGCGCAGGTCGATCAGGCGGCGCGCAAGCGATTGTTCGACCAGGTGCAAAACATCTTCGCGGAAAACCTGCCGGCGCTGTATTTCGTGGCTCCGCGCCTGCACATGGGCGTCTCGAATCGCGTCGGCGGACTCGAGCCGGCAATCTTGCGACCGCAGCTGCTGTGGAACGTCGATCGGATCACGGCGCAGCCGCCGGGGCAGCGCTGATCGACCGAATGGGGCGCTATCTTCTCAGGCGTCTCGGCTTCGCGCTGCTGCTCGTCTTCGTCGTCTCGTCGGCGTCGCTGCTCCTGACCCGGCTCGCGCCCGGTGACTTCACCACCGAACAGGCGCTCAACCTCGATCCCACCACCCGCGAACGGCTGCGCGCCGAGCTCGGCCTCGATCGCTCGCTCGCGGCCCAGTACTTCTCCTGGCTTCGCGGCGCGGTGCAGTTGGACTTCGGCCGTTCGCTGCTCTACGCGCGGCCGGTGACCGTGCTGCTCGGCGAACGCGCCATCAACACCGCGATGCTCGCCACCGTGGCCCTGCTCGCCGCGACGGCGATCGGCATCCCGCTCGGCATCTACTCGGGATCGCGATCGCGAGGCCTCGGCCGCGCGATCGTCCGCGCCGTGTCGGTGTTCGGCATCTCGATGCCGCCGCTGGTTGGGTCGCTGCTCCTCGTGTTCATCGCCGCCCGCACCGGATGGCTGCCGGTGGGCGGGATGACCTCGTCGGCCGGACTCGAAATGACGTGGGCGCAGTGGCTCGCCGACCTCGCCCGCCACTTGCCGGTGCCCGCGTTAGCCCTCGGCATTCCGCTGGCCGCGTCGATCGAACGGCTGCAGTCCCAGGCCATCGCTTCGGCATCGCGCGAACGGTTCGTCGCGGCCAGCCGCGCACGTGGTCTCGACGCGACGCAGACACTCCTGCGGCATGCGTGGCCGGTGTCGCTGCGCCCGGTGCTCGGCCTGTACGGCGTGATGATCGGCAGTCTCTTCAGCGGCTCTTTCATCGTCGAGGTCGTGACCTCGTGGCCGGGACTCGGGCGGCTGATGTTCGACGCGCTCAGGGCCCGCGACCTGTTTCTCGTGGCGGGATGCGCCGCGATGGGCGCGATGTTCCTGGCGGCGGGCACACTGATCGCGGATCTGCTGCTCGCCTATACCGATCCGCGAGCCCGATCCGGAGAACACGCATGATTCGCCGGGCCGGCATCTTCATCGTGCTGCTGAGCGCGCTCGCGATCGTCGCGCCGGCGCTGGCGCCGTACGATTCCGGCCGCGCGTTCCGCGATTTCCTTCACGCGCCGCCGATGCGTCCGCATCTCGAGGGCGCGACGCCAGTGGCGCATCCGCTCGTGCTCGCCAACCGGATGGAGCAACGGTTCGAACCCGATCGCTCGCGGACCGTGCCGCTGCCGTGGTTCGGCGCCTCCGAGGTGCCGGTGTTTCTGCTCGGCGCCGATGACTTCGGGCGCGACGTGCTGTCGCGCCTGCTCTACGGCGCGCGCACGTCGATCGGCCTCGCGCTGGTGGCCACGCTCGGCGCGGTGTTGATCGGCGCGCTCGCCGGGGCATGGGCCGGTTACCGCGGCGGATGGGTCGACGAGGCGATCATGCGCGTCGCCGACTTCGTGCTGGTGCTGCCCGTGATCTACGTGGTGCTCGTGCTGCGCGCGGTGCTCCCGCTGGTGCTGCCACCGGCCACCGTGTTCCTGCTCGTCAGCGCGATCTTCATCGTCGTCGGCTGGCCATTCGTGGCGAAAGGCGTGCGCGCGATCGTCGCGGTGGAGCGCAATCGCGAATACGTGCAGGCCGCGAGATCGCTCGGCGCCGGACACGCGCGGATCGTGACCAGGCACCTGATCCCCGCGTGCACGGGCCACCTGCTCGTGCAGGCCACGCTGCTGCTCCCGGCATTCATCCTCGCCGAGGCGACGCTGTCGTTCATCGGCCTCGGCTTCCCCGATCCAATTGCCAGTTGGGGCACGATGCTCGCTGGTGCCGGAAACTACAACGCCATCGCAAGATTTCCGTGGACTCTCGCACCAGCGATGGCAATTTTTGCGATCGTCCTCGCGACCAACCTGATCGCCTCTCAACGCGACTCCGAAAGGTATTGATTCAACTGCGGGACGATGGCATCGTCGTCGTGTGATCGAGGTGAGAGATGAAGCGAGTGCCTGTGTCGGTGATGTTGCGCGAGCGTCTTGGTGACGCGGCGCGCGCGAGTTGAATGACTACGTTGAACAGCATGGAGACGTGTGGAGGGCAGACGTGGTAAACACGTGCACTGAACGGATCGACGGACGCCTTCACGATTTCGCGACGCGGTCGGACGTGTCGGAGGGATTCGAGCGGATTATCGACAAGCTCGCTGACCTCCGCGTTGAGCTTCTCCGCTGGTCGTTCGCGTTCTGGTTGGGGCAGATCGTGGTGTTGGCGGCGTTACTGCGCGTACTGATTCCCTGAATTGACCCGATGGAATCCAGCCGCCGCTCCTGCTAGTGGGACAACAGGTGGTGCTGTCATCCGCACGCAAACTGAAGGAATTGGGCCTGTTTGACGTGGTTCTAACTCGTTGGTGTCCGCATTCCATGACGTCCTTGGCTGGTACAGCCGTTGCACAGTCGCGGGTCATGCGAAAAGGAACCCGTTTCCTTTTGACGGTCCTCCTCTTGGCCGGCGTTGCATGTGCCACCAACCCGGTGACCGGGAAGAAGCAGATGTCGCTCCTCAGCGAAGCGGAGGAGCTTGCCATCGGCCAGCAGCAGGACGTCGAGATTCGAAGGGAGATGGGCGTCTACGACGACGCCGAGCTGCAGCGCTACGTCAGCGATATTGGCCAGCAGCTGGCGCGCGTGTCGCATCGGCCCAACCTGCCGTGGACGTTCACCGTGGTCGACAGCCCCGCGATCAATGCGTTCGCGCTGCCCGGCGGCTATATCTACCTGACGCGCGGCATCCTTGCGTATCTCGACGACGAGTCTGAGCTGGCGGGCGTACTCGGCCATGAGATCGCGCACGTCACGGCGCGTCACGCGGCGCAGGCCTACACGCGCCAGGCGCAGGCCGGTATCGGCCTGATGATTCTCAGCATCTTCGTGCCGAGCGCCGCGCCATTCGCCGACGTGGGATCGGCGGGGCTGAGCGTGTTGTTCCTGCGTCACGGCCGCGAGGCGGAGCTCGAAGCCGATCGTCTTGGGGTCGAATATGGATCGGGCGCCGGTTACGATCCGGCCGGTGTGCCGCGATTCCTCGCGACGCTCGCGCGCGTGGATGCTCTGAGCGAGCGCGGCGTACCCAACTGGCTGTCGACACATCCCGACCCTGGCTCGCGCGTCGTCAAGGTGGAGCCCGTCGCGGGCAAGTTCGCGTCGACCGACGCGAAGACGCTCAATCGCGATCAATACCTCGAGCGGATTCGCGGCCTGGTATTCGGCGACAAGCCGGAAGACGGCATCGTGCGCGCCAACGAGTTCCTGCACCCGATGCTGCGCCTTGGCGTGATGTTCCCCGAGGGGTGGGAGCTGACCAACACGCCGACGGCGGTGCTCGCGCAGGAGCCGGGGACGCAGCATTTCATGGTGCTGCAGGAAGCGGAGCGGCGTCCGGGCTCGGGTGGACAGGGCGGGCAATCCATCGCTGACGCGGCAGTGGCGGCGATGCGGAGCTCCGGTTACACGGTCGTGGACGGGCGCATCGATCGGATCAACGGCCATGAGGCCCACATCGGGTTGTATCGCGGCACCGCGAAGGACGTCGGGAAGGTGATGATG
>JALDXK010000295.1:0-7340 GCA_032155105.1 Acidobacteriota bacterium | reverse complement strand
CGAGGCCGCGCGAGGCGCCGGTCACGAGCGCCACCTTGCCGTCGATGCGGAACACGTCGAGGGTCATCGGCGTTTACCGCGTGCCGTCCTTCGCCAGGAAGTCCTCGCGAGGTGGCGAGAAGATGTCGATCAGCACCACCTCTTCGTCGAGCATCGTCGCGCCGTGACGGATGTTCGACGGAAACAGGAGCACGTCCCCCGCGGCGACGGTCTTGCGCTCCCCATCGACGAAGAAATCGACACGGCCGCGTTCGACCAGCGTGACCTGCTCGTGATGGTGCGAGTGCACGGGCGTGACGGTGTGCGGGGCAATGGTGAGACGGCACACCATCAACCGATCGCCGTGGATCATCTGGCGGACGATCCCCTCGGCGACCTGCTCGCGCGGGATCTGCGACCAGTCCTGCAGTTGAAACATCGCGGTGGCGTTCGGCGGCGTCATGTGGTGGTCTTCTCCGCGCGGCCCTTGGAGAACCGCGTTGTCTGCGTTGTCTGCGTCATCTGCGGCCCTTATCGAGACCGGAACCGAGGTTGGCAAAGTCGGGATGCACGTTGACGACGCCGTACTGGCGGTCCTCGTCTTCGCGCACCGCGGCCATCATCCAGAGAAAGTTGATCGGTCCGCCCGGCGCAGCGACGTTGGGGTGGTAGCCCTGCGGCATCATCACCACGTCGCCTTCGCGGACGATGGTGGCCACCTCGGGTTCGCGCGCGTTGGTGTAGACCAGTTGAATGCCGAACGCGGGCGCCGGCATGTCGATGTAGAGATAGGCCTCCTCGAGCATCGCGGCGTGCTCGTGCGGCGGCCACGACGTCCAGTTGCCCTGCTCGCTGAAGGTAACGCCGGCCATGATGCGTCCGGCCTGGACGTTCTTGCCGATCAGCACGTTCAAATCACGTTTCGATGAGGGACCGCCGGCATTGAAGTGCAACCCTGGATCCTTCTGCACCTCCGCGAACTTCACCACCTGCACGGGATGACGCGTCGAGACCGGCGCCGAGATCTCGGCGAAATCGCAGCCGTCAGACTTCGGGGCGATTGACGCCTTCGCGTCCCGCGGCAGATAGATCGCGTCGTAGCGCTCGAGCGTGTGGGTAGCGCCTTCCACCTTCGCGAGAGGCGCTTCGGTGGACAGGTCCACCCTGACGCTGGCCGCCCCGCGCAGGCAGATCAGCGCGGTTTCTCGTTCGCCGGTTTCGATTTGCGTGGAGGGATCCTCGGCGTCGAGGATGATGCGTCCGTAGTGGAGGTAGCGAGACGCCGCGCCCGAGCCAGGCGCAATCGCTTCGGTGCGTCCCTTGCGGGCCGCGGTGTTGCGGACGATACAGGTGCCGGATGTCAGCGGGTGCAGTTGCATGGAGGTCCTTGGCTACGCCACCACCGGGGCCGCGAACGCGGGCGCCGCAACGAGCGCGGCGGCGCCGCGCAGGCGCGGATACTCGGTGGCGGCAACGGGGCGAATGTCGGTTTCGGCCGCGGCCGGAGTCAGGGCGCGCTCGGCCAACGCCGCGCGCATCGTGGATTCAACGAGGTCCCACGCCAGCGTGATTTCGCCGCCGACGTAGACGCGCGCCGGATCGAGCACGTTGATGACCGACGAGAGGCCGAGGCCGAGATAGCGCGCGGTGGCGTCGAGCGCCGCCGACGCCTTGGCATCGCGCGACCTGGCGCGGGTGATGAGATCTTCCATGCTGAAGTGGCGCTGCTCGGCGGGTCGCGGGCCGTGGTCGGCCGGCCGGCCGAAGTACCGCGCCAGCGTGGCGCGGTTCGAGACGTACGCTTCCCAGCAGCCATTGGACCCGCAGGAACAACGCGGGCCATCGAGCGACAGCGGCAGGTGGCCGAACTCGCCGGCAATGTTGTGCCGACCGCGCAGCACCTCGCCGTGGATCATGACGCCAACACCGACGCCGTCGGAGACGCTGACGAAGACGATGTCGCCAGCAACGCCGGAGAGGTCCTCGCGCGACGCCCACGCCTGCGCGAGCGCGCACGCACGGCCCGAGTTCTCAACCTGGACCGGCAATCCCGTCGCGGCCGACAACGCCTCGCGCAGGTCGACATTGCGCCAGCCGAGCGTCGGCGCGTGCAGCACGCGCATCGTCGAGTGCTCGACCATGCCAGGCACCACCACGCCGATCCCCTCGCACGCATCGACTTCCTTGTGATCGGCGAGCAGGCGCGTGATCTGTTCGGCGAGGCGCTCAACCAGCGCCTTCGGATCGCGCACCGTGGGGAACGTGATCGCGCCGGTCATCGGCGTGCCAAGCAGGTCGGCGAGCATCACGAACGACTCGCTGGCGCGAATGTCGGCGGCCACCACGGCGCGGCGGCGCGAATCAATGTAGAGAAACGTGGGCTTGCGGCCGCGGACGTTCTCGCCGGTGGCGCCTTCGAAGATCAGCCCTTCCTCGAGCAGATCGTTGACGATCAACGACACCGCGCCGCGGCGCGTGTCCATCGCCCGGGCGAGGTCGGCGCGCGAGATCGGCTGCCGTGCCCGCACCAGGTTCAGCGCGATGCTGCGGTTGATCTCGCGGGAGGTCCCGCGGGTGGCGACAGTGAACCGGGCCGGATTAACGCGCCTCATTTGTATCTCTAAAAGACTAAATACCCTAAAAAGAGGCCCAAGGCGCAGATAGCGGCTTAGGCCCACAGAGGAACGTCGCAGCGCTTTAGTCTTACGAAGGGACAAGATATGCATCACGCATGGGCCTGTCAACAGTTTTCGAATCCCTGCCTCACTGCCCCTTCGGCGAGGCCGATTCAGCCACATCCCGGCTCGCCTTCGGCTCACCGGGAATGGGTTCGATGCCTCTAGAGGAGCGGCACCGCGATCTCGACCGGATCGTCTGGGGACACGCCCGGCGGCTGCACGGCGCCGCCGCCCTGGACGTCTCGCCAGCGCAGTGGCCCGTCAACGCCGATCACCGCAAAGACCACTCGGGACGCCGATCGCTCGACCCGGACTTCGACGAAACTCTGAAAATACGGCGCGCGATTGAAGTCGAACGCCGCCGACAGGGCCTCGGCCGAGAACGGCCACGCGCCGAACCGGCGCACCCACCACCAGGCCGGCCACTTCCACGGCGGTGTTTCGGCGTCGAGCTTGGCGCTGAGCGCATCGGTGCGCGGATAAAACGTGTAGTCGGTGAACACCGGGCGGTCAGGCCAGTTGAGCGCGGTGCCGATGCTGAGGTAGGCACCTCCGCCGCCGTTCACGAAATGATGGATGGCGTCCGGGCCGCTGCCGTCGCGGTAGTACTCGAAGTCGTGCGTGTCGCCGGCCATTACCACCCGCACGCCTGCCGCGCGCAATCGTTCGCGCAGTTGTCCGAACGAGCCGTCGCTACCCAGGTCGCGTCCCGAGGCATAGAACGGATGGCCGAGGATCGCCATCGTGAAGGCGCCCCGCGCGCGTGCAAGTGCGGCACTGACCCATGTCAGTTGCCGCTCGTCCACGGTTCGCTCGATGCCCGTATCGATCGCAATCAGCGAGAAGCCGCCGGCATGCAGCTCGAAGAACGGACCATGCTGCTGTCCGGCCGGCACGCCGTACAGCGTGCGCAGGCGCGCGGCGTTGGCAATCAACCGATCGATCTTGTCGTCGGTCGTGCTCGACAGCATGAGGTCGGCCTCGACACGCGCGTCGATGGCGGCGCGAGCACTGTCGGGTTGCATCAGGTTGGCGGCAAAGCCGTCGAGCGCGTTGAACCAGTCGTGATTGCCCGGCACCGCGTAGATCGGCTTGTCGACACCCTTGAGCGGCAAGTAGAAGTTGGCTTCGTAGTGCTTCATCTCGCCGAGCGGATACACCACGTCCGAGGCGATGACCACGAACTTGACCGCCTCCCGCCGCGAGGCGGCGAGCACCTGGTCGCGCAACGCGTGCTGCGACGAATCGCCTTCGCCGGGATCGCCGATGACGAGAAACGAGAAGTCTGCCGCGGCATCGACGCCGGCCGGCGTGACCGTAAACAGACCGGGCGCGGCCACATCCGGAGCGCCGCGGCTCTCGACGACCGCGTCGATCATCGCCTCGCGCCACTCGTCCACGCGCGTTTCGGCGATCTTCTGCCACGCGGCCGTGGCCCAGTTCTCGCTGTTGAAGTACCAGCTGAATCCCCAGATCGGGTGGACCGCGATCAGCACGGCGGTGATCGGGATGCCGGCGCGGATCATCTGGCGCACCGCGCCTTCGAGCGTGTTGTTCTCGAGACCGCGCGCCACCTGCCGCCGCAGCCGTCCCTCGACCCATCGGCGCAGGCCGCGTTCGCTCCACCGCAGGCTGGTCTCGGGCGACTGGTCGTCGAGCAGGCGCCGCCACACCGCGCGCTCAGGTGTGCGCGTCAGCATGTGCCACGCGCGCGACGCGGGCAGCAGCACCACCACTGCCAGCACCAGCGCGAACACGATGTCGCCGAGCGTGGCTACCGCCGGGGTCAACAGGCCCAGAAAGGTCCAGTCAGCCTCGAGCCGGCCGACGTGGATCGCGAAGAAGACCACGACGAACACGACGCTCCAGTAGAACTCCGTCGAGGTGCGCGTGGCCGCGTGGGCAATGGCCTCACGATGACAAAACCCGATGACCGGATGCGGCGGCAGGCCGAGCTTGCGATCCGGATGGCGATCCTCGATGCGCGTGAACACATCGGCCTCGGTCGCCGATGGCGCGAACATCGTCTGCCATCCCGACGCCGCCATGCGCAGACCGAGCAGCATGCCGAAGCCGAGCGCGCCCAGCGAATCGCGGAACACCCACGCCAGCAAGGCGAGCAGGATGTTGGCCGTACCGTTGATCAGGTCCCACAGGCGGCTGTCGGCGCTCGTGCCGCCAATCGCGCGCGCCACGTTCACGCCACCGTCCGCCGCCAGGACGACGCTCATCAACACCATCAGGCCGCTGAACGCAAACGCCGACTGAAACCAGCCGATCAGCGCGCCGGCCAGGACCGAGAACACGGCGCTGCTGTAGCGCGTGCGGGTGTTGCCCGAGAACCAGGCGTCGGCGAGCTCGACGATGCCCGACAGGAAGATGGCGGCACCGACGATTGGCAACCCCCACACCGACGAGAAGAGCGGCGCGAGCGTGGCCGTCGCGCCGAGCATGAAAAGCAGGATGCCGTCGAGCCGCGCGGAACGCACGGGGCGGGATCTTATCGCGACCTTGACCTGCTCCCTCGGCTCGGGTCACACTTGCGGTCGGTCGGAGGGCTTCATGTCACACCCAGGACGCAACGACGCCTGCCCATGCGGCAGCGGCAAGAAATATAAGAAATGTTGCGAGCTCAAGCTGCAGAAGAATCGCGGCAACACGATGCTGCTGGTGGTCGTGGGGCTGTTGATGGCGGCCGGGGTCGTGGCCGGCATCACCGCCTTCACCACCGATCGTGGTCACGCCGGCCGCAGCCAGGGCGTCTGGTCGCCCGAACACGGGCACTACCACTGAGGCTTGAGTCAGTCGGCAGTCTACAGTCGACAGTTAAGAGTTCAGTCGGCAGTTGACAGTTTACAGTTAGGCAACGCCCTCCATGAGGCGGAGCGCCTCGATGTCGCGCGCGGCGCGGGCGCCGCTCTCGACGGCGCCGTTCATGTACCCGTGCCAGTTGCGGCTGGTGTGATCGCCGGCAAAGGCGATCCGGCCCACCGCCCGCCAGAGTTCCGATCGCCATTCAGGCTTGAAGCCAGTGCCGAACACCATGTAGCCGGCGCGCGCGAAGCGATCCAGCTCCCACGTGGTGCTGCGGAAGTCGCGGACGTCTTCCGTTTCGCCCAGCCACGACAGCCGCCGTACCAGGCGTTGCGGTCCACCCAGTTCGAGCAGATCACGAAAGGCCTTGCTGGCGCGGCCGCCGGCGAGCAATGTGAGGATGCCCGGCCGCGCGCCGGCCGCTTCCCAGACGGCGCCGGTGTCGAGATTGGTGCCCCAGGCCTGCGGATGATCCTTCTGCCGCCACCACGCGCGATCGAATAACAGGTGCGCTTTCGTCGCCGGACCCGTGGTCAATGCTTTCAACGCCATTCGCAACGTGGCCGGCAGCGCCGGTGTGAATTCGAGGTCGCGGACCACCGGCGCGGGCGCCGTCATCACGAGGTAGTCCGCGGTGAGCGCGGCCATCTTGCCGCCGCGATCGGCGACGCGCAGGGTCACGCCGCGCGCACCGTGTTCGATGCGCTTCGCTTCGAGCTGCAGCGAGACCTTCAGTCCCTTGCGGGCGGCGAGCTTCTGAATCAGCCGGTCGTTACCGCCCTTGATCCGCGACAGCGTGACGTGACCGGGATCGGTCGGCTGCATCGACAGTTCGACGCCGGGCAACGCCGACATCTGATCCGCGTCGGCAAGATAGAACCCGCTGAGCCCCTGCGCCATCGCGCGCACTTCATCGGATGCCCGGCGCGCACCGAGCAGCGCGTCGAGCGAGTGGCGGGCGATCGCCGACGCCGCCGTCGAGTGCCAGTCGCACTCCGCGGCGCGGAGCAACGCCGCCTCGTGCGACAGCGCGCGCTTGAACTCGGTCCAGATCGGACGCTGGCCCTTGAACAGCTGCACGCGTCCGTGCACGTCGAGCGCGAGCCCGAAGCCTTCGCGCAGAATCACCTGTAGCGTCAATCCGGAATCGGCCACCAGCTTGCGGATCTCGTGGTGCTCGCCGTCGATGAATTCGCCGCCGGCTTCAATCGGAATGTTGTCGAAGCCCGGATCACGGACGGTCCAGACGCGTCCGCCGAGGCGGTTGCGCGCCTCGATCAGGTGGACGTCGGCGCCGCGATCGATAAGACTGCGCGCGGCGGTGAGGCCGGCGAGGCCGCCGCCGCACACCAGTACGCGCGCACCCTTGAGCGTCTGGCCTAGCGCGACGGGCACGACGCGTTCAGCAGGCGCCAGGATTCGACGTCGATCACCGGCGGCTGCGGACCCGGGTCGTAGGCCGGACCACGGCTGGCCGGCATCGCCGGCGCGATGCGGACGCGGCCGCCGGCCAGGCCCACGCCCGGCTGCACCACTTCCGACTGCTTCATGATGCCGGTGATCTCGACCATCGACTTCTCGTTGACCTTGATTTGATCGAGAACTTTCTTGTCACCCGACAGCCGCAGCTTGGCGCCGTACTCGATGGCGGCCCGGGCCTCTTCGTGCTCAGGATTTCGATCGACGGTGAACACGCGGCCGCGCGCGCAGCCGGAGATCGACAACCGCGTCGAGTCTTTCGGCACCGGCTTCTCCTGCGCTGAGGGCCAGCTCAACGATGCTGTCAGCACGATCGTCATCGCGGCGAGGTGTTTCATGTTCCAAGCTTACCGCTACCCCGGGGTCCCCACGACGCGGACTGTGCGTCGT
>JALDXK010000294.1:0-7342 GCA_032155105.1 Acidobacteriota bacterium | reverse complement strand
CACATGGCGCATTGCTTTTCATAAGTCTTGCGCCCGAGCTCCATCACGCTCGGCAAATCCGGCCGCGAATAGTGATCGACGTAGAACTGCATGTCCGACGAGAACTCGAGGGTGTGGTTGGCGTCGACGCTGGTGAGCGGCGTGAGGCCGGTGCCATCGAGGTTGATGCGGTAATAGTGCTGGTAGTACGGATCCTTGCCGGCGGTCATGCCGCCGGCGCTGAACCAGAGCTGGCGCGTGTCCTCGTCCACCTTGATGACGTGCCGCACCGGCCACGCACCCTTGGTGATCTGGGTCTTCACCGTGCCGGTGGCGCCGTCGATGAGATAGAGGTGGTTCCAGCCGTCGCGCTCAGACATCCAGATCACTTCCTTACCGTCGGCGAGGTCGTGGCGGAAGCGCTTGCCGGCCTGCAGCGTGGCGGCGGAGCGGTTGTAGTAGAAAAAGGTCTTCGGCTCTTCGGAGATGAGCGCGCGCGCCTGGCCGGTGTGCGCGTCGACCTCGACGACCCGAAACACCTGGTGGCCGCGCTGGTTGTATTCGAACGTGAACGCGCGGCTGTCTTTGCGCCACACCAGGTCGGACAGGTCGTACGGGTCGGCGAACAGGCGCGAATCAATGGCGATCTGTTTCTGGCTGCGCATGTCGAACAGCACCGGCTGCTCGAGGTCCAGCAAATCGCCGGGCTTGGCGTACTGCATCGCCCAGTGCCGCGGCTGCAACTGATCCTCGGGCGCCGAGGCGACGTAATGGACGAGGCGGCGATAGCCCGGCCGGACGCGATACGCAATGAGCTTCGATGAATCAGGCGACCAGGCGATCGACGACGGGTCGTAATAGTTGCCTTCGGAACCGTCGGTGCTGAGCGCGGTGCGCTTGTCGCCGCCGAAGGGGCGGATGGCGATGTTGTAGTTGTCGACGAATGCCATCCACTTGCCGTCGGGCGACATGCGGGGGCGCGGCGTGGTGCCGGACAGATCGCCGCGCACCGGGCCGGTGATGCCGCGGCGGATTTCCCCGGGCCGTGGCGCTTCGGGCGCCCGGCACGCGTAATCGCTCAGCGTGCACGTCCAACGCGTGCCGTCAATCGTCATTTCAATAGCGCTGAGCTGATCGTTGAAGGTGAAGTTCTGGAACGGCAGCCGCGTCGGGCTATAGGCGAGGCCCGTCGCCCGCGACAGCGAGTCGGCGAGACGGGTGTGATCGAACGCCGGCGTCTTCTGCTGGGTGTCGGCATCGACGGTGACGAACTCGAAGCCGTTGGCGAGGCTGCGGCGATAGTAGAATTTGTGCGTGGTGCCGATCCAGGTGGCCGGCTCGGGCACGAAGATCGCCGCCGCCTCGTACTGCTGTCGCAGCGACTGGGCGCGCTGGTAGTCCGTCAAAGATACTTGCGCTGCGGCGGACACGGAGCAAAGCACGGCTACGAAGAACACGGAGAGGGTTTTCATAGAATCACCACGGTACGGAAAAACACAGATACCTTATACCCAATGATTCGTTTCGTCGCGACTTTGGCCCTCTTCGCGTCGCTGATCCTCACTGCCCGTGCCCAACCCGCGGCTGGTCTCGCTGCCCTCGAGCCCGCCGCCAAGGCCGCGTCCGAACTGCCTCGGCTGCGGAGCCTGCTCGTGAGCTGGCGCGGCACGCTCGTCCTCGAGAAGTATTACAACGGCGCCCGCGCCACACAGCCGGCCAACATCAAGTCCGCGTCGAAGAGCGTGATTGCCGCGCTGGTCGGCATCGCGGTGTCGAAGGGGCTCATCAAGACCGTTGACCAGCCCATCGTCGACTACTTTCCCGAGCTTGCCAAGGATCCCGAGCGCCGGAAGCGCGAGATCACGATCGACGATCTGTTGACGATGCGATCGGGCCTCGAGTCGACGAGCGGGCGCGAGTACGGTGCCTGGGTGCAGAGCCGCAACTGGGTACGCTACGTGCTGACGCAGCCGCTCGTCGACGAACCCGGCACGCGCGTCGAGTACAGCACCGGCACGTCGCACCTGCTGTCGGCGATTCTCACCAAGGCCAGCAAGAAGAGCACGTGGCAGTTCGCGCAGGAGGAACTGGCCAAGCCGCTGGGCTTCAGCCTGGCGCAGTGGCCGCAGGATCCGCAGGGCATCTATTTCGGCGGCAACGACATGCTGATGACGCCGCGGCAGATGATCCGCTTCGGCGAGCTGTACGAGAATGGCGGGCGCATCGGCGATCGGCAGCTGATCCCGAAGGCGTGGATCGATCAGACCGGCATCGGGCGCGGCCGATCGCGATGGGGCAGCGACCGCGAGTACGGTTACGGCTTCTGGATTCGCGAGTTCGCGGGGCACACGTCGTTCTACGCGTGGGGCTACGGCGGGCAGTTCATCTTCGTCGTGCCCGATCTCGATCTCGTCGTCGTCACCACGTCGCGATCTGATGTGTCGCGGGAGCGGCGCGACCATCTCGGTTCCATCTACGATCTCGTTGAAACACTCATCGTGCCGGCGATGACGACTGTCGCGGGCCACGGACGTTAACCACGGAGCACACCGAGCACACGGAGAAACTTTTTCAAAAATGCGAGTCTCGCTAAGCAGCATTCGTATTTGAAAAGTTTGCTCCGTGGGCTTCGTGATCTCCGTGGTTTCCGTACGTGACGCTTGACAGTGTTCTAATGAACTAGTACAAGTGCATTAATGGCGCTGGTCACCATTGATGCCCGGGACAAAACGCCCATCTACGCCCAGCTCGAACGCGGGCTGCGGGCGGCGATGGCGACCAGCCGGTTGCGCCCCGGCGACCAGCTGCCCACCGTGCGCCAGCTCGCCGTCGAGCTCAGCATCAACGCCAATACCGTGGCGCGCGTCTACGCCGACCTCGAGCGCAGCGGCATCATCGAAACCCGGCGCGGCGTCGGCTCGTTCGTGGCCGCCACGCCGGAGCAGGCACGCCCGGCCCGCGAACACGACAAGCGGCTGCGCGCCTTCGCCACGCGCGTGCTCGCGGAGGCCGGCGCCGCCGGCTTCGACATCGACGATCTCATCGCGGAACTCGGCGCTCAACAGGGAGGCAGTTAATGGCCGTCATGGCATCGATTCGTCGAACGCAAGAATCCGTGCCGGGCGTAAGCTTGCCCGGCGTGAACGTGGTTGCGGTGGCGATCCTGCTGGGTGCGATCGCCATCGGCGGCGCCGCTGCGCTCGCGATCCGCAACCCCATTCCGGTCATCGTTGCAGTAGGCGCCGCGCTGCTCGTGATGCCGGCGCCGAAAATCGCCAGGCAATGGGAGCGCGCGATCGTGCTGCGGTTCGGCCGCTATGTCGGCCTGCGCGGCCCGGGCCTGTTCTGGATCGTGCCATTCGTGGATCGGGTGTCGTCGGTGATCGATCAGCGCACCATCGCGACCGGGTTTGCAGCGGAGCAGACGCTCACGGCCGACACGGTGCCGGTGAACGTCGACGCGGTGCTGTTCTGGATGGTGCACGATGCCGAGAAGGCGGCGCTCGAAGTCCAGGACTACGGGCGGGCCGTGGCATGGGCGGCGCAAACCGGGTTGCGCGACATCATCGGCCGCACCACGCTCGCCGACCTGCTGCGCGGCCGCGATCGGATCGAAACCGAGTTGCAGAAGCTGATCGACGAACGATCGAATCCGTGGGGCGTCACCGTCTCGTCCGTGGACATGCGCGACATCGTCATTCCGCCCGCGCTGCAGGACGCGATGTCACGCGAAGCCCAGGCGGCGCGTGAGAAGCAGGCCCGCATCATCCTCGGCCAGGCGGAAATGGAGATCGCCGAATCCTTTCAGAAGGCCGCGCTGTCGTATCAGGACAATCCCACCGCGCTGCATCTCCGCGCGATGAACATGCTCTACGAGGGCCTCAAGGAAAAAGGCGCGTTGATGTTGATTCCATCGAGCGCGGTCGAATCGATGGGGATGGGCGGCATGCTCGGCGCGGCGGCATTACGACAGCAGAAGCTTACGGAAAAAGAATAGGTTACAAAGGTTACAGGGGTTACAGATGGTTACAAGGGTTCTCCCCTGGGTTCTGGTTCTGGTTCTCATGTTCGTGCCAGGCCTCGTCGCGCAGGAGCCGCGGTTTGCGGACTTGCTGCTACAGCCGAACCGTACTGGCGAGACGGCGCGCGGCTGCTGCGTGCTACGCGCCGGCGAGATCAGCGGCACAGGCATCACGCTACGCCAGCTGGTCGAGGCCGCGTATCGCCGCCATGCGCTCGACCGTCGGGAAGTGATCGGCGGCCCGGCGTGGCTCGACGAGCGTTACGACTTTACGGCACAGGTCGCCAGCGGTCACGTCTACGATCGGTCCGGCTTCCCGGCGCCGACGTTCGCGATGCTGCGCGCCTATGTCACCACCAGGATCACCATTCGTCCTGAACGACGTGATCGGCCGGTCTACGCGCTCACCGCGGTGCACGCGCCCACGCTCGGACCCCACCTGCGCCGATCGGATCTCGACTGCGCGGCGCAAATGCGCGCGTTCGAGCGCCGCCAACCGATCGATGGGCCGCCCTGCGGCGCCTCACCATATCCAGGACGGCTCATGGCCCGCGGCGTCACGACGGCCGACCTCGCGTCGCTCGTCGCCACGTGGGTCGATCGGCCGGTGATCGATCGAACCGGACTGCCCGGATTATTCGACGTCGACGTCGAGGGCGTAGAGGTGAAGCCGGCCGGACCGTTCGGGCCGAGCTATCGGCCATCCGATGGCAGGACGTCGATCTTCACCACCATTCAATCGCAACTGGGCTTACGGCTCGATCGCGTCACCGCGCCAGTCGAAGTGCTGGTCATCGAGCGCGCGGAGAAGCCATAGTCGTCTCACGCGCCGTCGCGTTTGCGAGTCAAGGTCCACGTTGCGTACCGGACCGGCGAGCACGCCTCGAACGAAAATCCGTCGAACGCCTTCAATCGAAGGGCCCAACCGGGTTCCTCTCGCGGTGTCCGATCGGCATTCGCCGCGCTGTTGACCGTCGTGTTGTAGGCAAGTTGACCGGACGCCTTCGCCGTGCCTCTGCATGGCTGCGCCCCATCTGGGTGACTGCCTGCGAACGAGAAATCCATATCAACCTGCCGGCGGGAGCCTTCGCGCGTAATACGGCCAGTGACCTCGCCGTCCTGATTCAGGTTGACGTCAACTGTCACGAACGTCGCGCGACCGTGATCGAGCTCCACCATCATCGGGCCTGACCAAGTGCCGGCAACGTCTGGCGCCGCTGCACGCGCGCATCCTTCAGCGGCGCACACCGTCACGACGACAATCGTGACGGCCCAACTCGATCGCATGGTTACGGCTCTTTGTTGTGTGGCGGCACACAGCCCGCAGTGAATGCCGGCGGTTGGCACGGCGGTGGGGGCGGTGGTGGAGGAGGCGCCGGCGACGCCACGAAGTGCATCACCGAGGGTGGTTCTGGTAACTGCGCGGCGCGAGCGGCGTCGATGAACCACAGTGCCGCGGCGACGACGAGAGTGGCGAGGGTGATGATTGCGCCGAACGTCGCGGTGCGACGCGCGGATGTGTCTTGGATCAGATCGTGAGTCGTCCGCCACACCAGATCGTCGGCGAGGCCGAGGATCAGTCGCGCGAGGATCGCGGAGGCGCCGTCGCCCTCGTGGGCGCTCTCCCAGAGATCGGATTCGATTTCGGCGAGGCGCGCGTTGCGGGCGCGCGGGTCCATCCCCCACGTATACGCTCGTGTCCAGGCGCGGACGATGGCGATTGCCAGAGAGCGGATCATGCGCGGGCCAGCTTGGGTCGGACGCGGGCGCGGCTGCGTGCGCGGCGCTCCCGTCCGGCCGCCTCGACCACCACGTCCGCCGCCCCGGTGAGCATATACAAACGTCGCCCGGGCCGATTCTCACGCGCCGGGATCTCCGGAGCCTCCCAGCGGCTCGTGAGGAGCCCCATGCCTTGCAGCCGATCCAAGGCGCGGTAGAGCGTGCCGTAGGCGGTGAGCAGACGGGTGTTGCTTCGATCACCGACATGCTTCGCCAGTTGATAGCCGTAAAACTCGTCGACCCCCTCTGCGCGCAGTTCGGCCGCGCTTTCACAAATGGCGATCTCAATCGGTAGTAGCGTTCCAGGCTTCCGGCGCATGCCGGGGATTATAAGCAGATATATGCGTATTGACAAGGGCAGATATCTGCGTATTAATTGTCGGCCCATGCAGGTGGCGGCGTGGTGTGTGACCGTCGAACTGCTGTGCCGATTGACGCCTCACCGCGAGGCCTGAGTGGGCCAGGAGTGATCGAACGGGAGACCAGGAGGATTGAACAGGAAAGCAGGAGTTAACTCCTTCACTCCTGTGGTCATCGCCGCGCCTCCAGGTGGAACAATTCCGGCCTGCCGCGTGTCTAACCGACCTGAGCCCAATAGCTCCAATGCGGAGGACCCATGGCGAACCTACTCCAGGATGTGCGGTATGCGCTGCGGCTGCTGGTGCGTCACCGCGCCGTCACCATCGTCGCGGTCCTCTCGCTGGCGCTCGGTATCGGCGCCAACACCACCGTCTTCACGCTGGTGAACGCGATTCTCCTGCAGCCGCTGCTGGTCCGCGACATCGATCGGCTGGTGACCATCCAGACCACCGAGATGCGCAACAACACGCTGGTCACGCTGGGGGGGACGTCGCGGCCCAATTTCGAGGACCTGCGCGAACAGAACACCGTGCTGAGCGGCGCCACGCTGACCGGCTTCCTCGGCCTCGCGCTGTCGGGCAGCGGTGAACCGGAACAGATTGGCGCGCAAATCGTCAGCGGCAATTTCTTCGACGTGCTCGGGGCGCCGATGGCTGCCGGCCGCGCGTTTCTTCCCGAGGAGGACAAGCAGTTTGGCACGCATCCCGTCACGGTGATCTCATACGGCCTCTGGCAGCGTCGCTTCGGCGGCGATCGCAACATCCCGGGCCAGAAGGTTCGACTCAACGGCCATGACTTCACGGTGGTGGGCGTCACGGCGCAGGGTTTCCGCGGCATGACGCCGGTGGGCGGGCCCGACCTGTGGGTGCCGTGGGCCATGCACCAGCAACTGCTCACCGGGCTGGCCGCCGAGATGTACAAGTCGCGCCGGGGTCTCGTCTACCAGGCGTTCGGAAAGCTCAAGGACGGTGTGTCGCTGGAGCAGGCGCGCGCCAACGTCGGCGCGATCGGCAAGTCGCTGGAGGCGGCGTTTCCGACCGACAATCGCGGCCGCACCTATACGTTGGCGCCGCTTGCCGAGGGCGCCATGCCGCCGGCCTTTCGTCAGCAACTGGTGCTGTCGGGCACCATCGGCATGGTCGTGGTCGGGCTCGTGCTGCTCATCGCCTGCGGCAACGTAGCGAACCTGTTGCTGGCGCGCGC
>JALDXK010000293.1:0-7345 GCA_032155105.1 Acidobacteriota bacterium | reverse complement strand
GTGTGTGGCTGGCCGCAGGCAAGCTGAAGGTGATTCAAATGGTGAGCCCGGAAGGAATCGAACCTTCAACCAACAGATTAAGAGTCTGCTGCTCTGCCAGTTGAGCTACGGGCCCACGTGAGGTGGGCGCCCGGCGGCGGCGCCGAACGCTGGCTTCCCGCCGCAACGCCCTGTTCGACCAGGCGCCACGGCGGCAAACCTTAACTATAGCAATACCGCGCCAAAACACCAACCGGCGAGCGTTTACGACTCCGAGGAAATCGTCAGCAGGAAACCACTCGGCTCCGTGACCTCAAAAGCGCGGCTGCCCCACTCCGTGTCGTGCGGTTCGACATCCAGCTTCACGCCCGCTTTCTTCGCGCGCGCGGCCAGGTCGTCGATGTTCTGGGTGGTCTCGATGAAGA
This sequence comes from Acidobacteriota bacterium, assembly GCA_032155105.1. Classification (GTDB taxonomy): domain Bacteria; phylum Acidobacteriota; class Vicinamibacteria; order Vicinamibacterales; family UBA2999; genus 12-FULL-67-14b. The sequence continues at coordinate 6,941 of JALDXK010000293.1, read as the reverse complement.
TCCGCGCGCCCACACCCTTGGCGCGATCGCGACCCTTCTTCCAATCGTCTTGACTGATCCCGATGTGGGCGTTGCCGGCGCGCAGCATCACGCCGTTCAGCGTCCCGTTGTCTTCCCAGCGTTCTTCCACCGCAAACCCGAGGCCTTCAAAAAAGCGAAGGCTGGCCTGCAAATCGTTCACGGTGAGGCTCGGCATGATGGCTTTCGCCTGCAGTGCGCTTTCAGTGACAGTCGACATGGTTCCCTCCCGAGTCCATTCGCTACGTCAGGGGCGAACCTCTAATGTAACCGCGGCGCGCGGTGGCGATCCATCACATCAACGCGACGATGCATTCGAGCCGGGCCGGCTCATCGATATGGCATACGGCCACGAGGAAAAAACGATTCACACCGTCTGGTCGGGGATCAGGTTTCGAGATACCCGAACCGTGATCCCCGACACATGCCGAGAGCACCGCTGGATTAGCGGCGAGCGACGGTGCTGGACGTCGTCAGCACGGTCATCGAGACTTTCACCTGGACCTCGTCGCGCACGCCAACACCGAGGTACGACGGCTTCGGAATATCGAACTCGGAGACGCGTACGGGAAACTGCGCTTCAACGCGGGCGCCGCCGTCTGCCTGGCGGATCTCCGCCGTCCCTGTCACCTCGCGACGGATGCCGTGCAACCGCAACATCCCCTTGATGGCAGTCTTGCCGTCGAGGCGCTCGACGCGGATGTCCTCGAGCGTCGCCGTCGCGAACTCCGGTCCCTTCTGCACCTCCAAATACTTTTCGCGCATGTGACGCGTGCGCAGGCCAATACCGGTGTCAAGCATCTGTAAATCCACGTGCAGCGACCCGTTGATCGCGCCTTCCGGACGCGATTCAAGTTCACCGCTCATGGTGGTCGTCTTCGCTTCGAAGCTGCCGCCGATGGTCAGCGGACAGACGATCACCACTTCTGCCTTCGCAATACGATACGATGCGACTCCCTTCTCACTGGCCTGGATCGTTGCCACACTTCCCATTGCCAACACCGTGCCGACCACCACCAACGATCGAGCAATCATCTGAGCCTCCCAGGTTACGATGCGTGGCGCCCGCCGGATCGACGTCACCACCATCCCAATCAACACGAACCGTTATTCCACCGTCTTCAGCTGCATCTGCACGGAGTACGTGCGCGTGCGTCCGCTGCTCGTGCCCCCGTTCAGAACGTCACGGGTGTTGAACGACAGCGAGATGTTGCGGTTCAAACGAATCTCCGCGGAGGGCGAGAAGCGGTACTGACGCGCGCCGCCTGCGGTGGTCACGTGATCGACAGCCAGCGACGTCTGGAACGAATCGAACGGAACGTAGAACAGCTCGGAACGGCCGGCCAGGTGCGTCAGCTCAGCGCCGCGATCGGTGATGCGATCTGTGAACTCGTTTTCGAGCAGGATGCCCCAGTGTTTGGTGAGGCCGAGGCGAAGGAACGCGCCGGCGGAACGACGGTCGTACGCGTCAGCCTTCGACACGCGCGTCGTCACACCCGCAACCGCATGGTCCTTCCACACCACGCGTCCAATGACCGCGCCACCGCCATACGCTTCAAAGCGCGGCGAGGTCTCGTTGCCCTGGGGCCCGAATCCGTAGCCGGTCAACTGCCAGTGATCGCTCCACCACGACATCTTCACCTGGGTCGGCGTCGAGCTCACATCGGGGCTGGTCACGCGACGGTGGAACGACGTCGCGCCCGGCAACCCGAGCCCGCTCGGCAGATCATCGCGGCCAACCGTCAGCGAGGTCTTTGCCGTCGGCTGAAACAACCAGAAGAGCCGCGACATCCGCATGCTGATCGCACCGCTCGTCCGCGCGCGCGCGAGCGTCGGGCTCGAGACGCTGCCGGCATAGACCAGCCGATGCGGTCCATAGCCGACGGCGGATCGGACCGACGTGCTGAAGCCGTAGGTGCTTGCTGCCGGCGGCGTGCGATCGAGACTGAGCGACAGCCTTACGTCGGCGGTGAACCACTTCGTGGCCGACTCATCAAACTCCTCGCCGAGATCCTGCGGGCGCAGGTTCTGCGACGCATCGATCCCGATGCCGTACGGTGTCAGCAGACCGCCCCCCTGCGGCGAGAGGTGGCACGACGCGCACGTCGTATATCCGAGTCGAATCATGTTTGGCGTCGCCGACGCCGTTCCTGCCACTGCCACGAGCAGCAACGCGATGAGACTTGCGGTCCTTGAAATTTTCATCTGTCAAAGTTCTCCTTTTGTCCGGTCGTAGAGTCGGCCGGCACGCCCCGCGCGATTCGCATCGATGCGCACGGCCTTCGATTGGCACGTGTCCAAAGAGTTCGAACAGTTCGTGCGTGACGGCCGTGTCGCGGAGCAGCGGAGCAACGCATGTGCCACAGGTGTGCATCACAGGGTTCGCTCACCGGTGATCGCGCAGCGCTTTCACCGTTTTCCTCGAAGGTTGTTGACGCGTCGCAAATCGTGCAAGACGTCATCACGCCTGCGGCAGCAGCAGCGCCACCATCGGCGCACTCGTACAGAACGAGTCTGTCAATTACGGATATGAATGGATTTGGCGACGAGATCGATGTCTGCGACTTTGGAGCCCAGTACACGACACGCCGTATGAGAAGCGCTTCCGGTTGAACAGCATGCGACTCGCGGGCGCTGCCAATTCGTCGTATATTCCGCGCATGCGTACAGCTGCCGCCATTGCGCTCATCAGCCTCCTTGGGTCCGCAGCTTCCAGCACCACTGAAATCCGGCAACCGCCGGCCCAGAGCCGCCTCAAGGCGCTCGTCGGCGGCACGCTGATCGACGGCTTCGGCGGCCGGCCAGTGCGCAATAGCGTGGTGCTGATCGATGGCGAACGCATCACCGCCGTCGGCGTCCAGGGCGCCCTCGCCATCCCTGCCGGCGCGGAGGTCATCTCCACCGACGGCATGAGCGTGCTGCCAGGCCTGTGGGACATGCACGTCCACCTGATGCTCAACGGCCACAGCGACTACGCGCACTGGGACAACACCTATCCGGCGCAGTTCGGGCCGGTGATCATGCCCGCCGGCGCAAAGCAGCTGCTGCTTGCCGGCGTCACCAGCGCACGCGACCTCGGGGCGCCGCTCGACGCCTCGATCGACGTCCGCAACAAGATCAACAAAGGCGTGCTCGCCGGCGCGACGATGTACATGTCGGGCCCGTTCATCCAGCACGAACCGTACCCCGGCACGGAACAGTTCCGCTGGGGCGTCAGCGGCGTCGACGATGCGCGCGCGAAGGTGAAGAAGCTCGCCGATGGCGGCGTCGACGTCATCAAGCTGATCGATCAGGATCAGATGACGCTGGACGAAGTGAAGGCCGTGGTCGACGAAGCGCATCGCCGCAACCTGCCGGTCGTCGCGCACTCGCATCGACCCGAGGAAATCCGCCGCGGCCTCCTCGCCGGCGTCGACAACTTCGAGCACACCGGCCTCGCCGCCGCACCGGAGTATCCCGACGACATCATCAAGGCGATTCGCGAGCGCGCCGCGAACATGGCGATGGGACCGCTGTTCTGGACGCCGACGATCGAAGGCCTCTTCAACTACGAGTACATCCGCGACAACCCCGAGCACATCGACGACACCGCCTGGCACGAAGGCCTGCCGCAGAAGATCGTCGACGACATCAAGCAGTCGCTCACCCACCCGGAACGCCTCGACTATTTCCGCGCCACGCCGTCGCGCCGGCCCACGCTCGCGCGCAAGTTCAACCAGCTGCGCGAAGCGGGCGTGACCATGCTGATCGGTACCGACAGCGGCATCCCGATGAAGTTTCACAGCGGATCGACGTGGCGCGAGCTCGATGCGTGGGTGAACCTGCTCGGCGTGGACGCGATGACGACGATCCGCGCCGCCACCTACTGGCCGTCAGTGGCGATGCGGAAGGAACGCGAGGTTGGCACGATCAGCCCCGGCAAGTACGCCGACATCATCGCCGTGCGGGGCGACGTGCTCCGCTACATCAACCTGCTGCAGCGCGTGGACGTCGTCGTGAAGCGGGGCGCACGTTACAAGTGAGCACAGCCCCCGGCCATATACTGGGCTCATCGGACTTTTGAGGGACGAGGAGGCGCGATGATCTCCGCCAAGCTGATCGAACTCGTACACCTGCACGCCGGGCGTTTGGCCCACGACGTGGCCGCCGACCTGAGGAGCAACCCGCGCACCACGGCGTTCCGCGGCGTGGACCAGGAGAACCTGGAAGAGCGGGTATTCCAGATCTTCACTCACCTCGGCAACTGGATCGGCGAACCGGGATCGGATGCCGTCAAGGCCGAGTTCGCAGAGTGGGGCGGCAGGCGGTTCGGGCAGGGAATCCCGCTGAGCCAAATCATCCACGCGATCATCGTCATCAAGGCCCACCTGCGCCGCTACATTCGCGACCATGGCCTGATCGAGTCCGCGTTTCCGCGGATCGAGGCCGACTACATCCTGCCGATGCACCTGCACAGCCTGCAGCAATTGAACGAGCAGGTCGGCACGTTCTTCGACGAAGCCTTGTTTCAGCTCGCACAGGGCTACGAGCGGTCGGCCGCAACGTCGAACCGCTGACGCCGATCGCGTGAACGTCGATTCCACCAAGGCCACGACCCGCACGCGCACGCGCGGTGCCGGTTCCCGGCTGGGCGAACCGGTGCTCGCCCGCGGCGACACGCTGGTGAGCGATGAATCCGGTTTGGCGTACCGCGTCGATCGCTTCATCGGCCAGGGCGGTTACGGACAGGTCTATACCGCGCGCCGCAATGGCCGCTCGCGCACGGTGCCGACGGAGCTGTGCGTCAAGGTCAGCCGCCGAATCGACTCCTGGATTCGTGAGGCCTATTTCGGCCAGCTCCTCGACGGTCATCCCCGCGCCATCACCACCTTCGACGCGCCGCAACACGACGGACCGCCGTTGTATTGCCTGGCGCTCGAGTACGCGCCGCACGGCGACCTGAGCAGCTATCTCAAGCGGAACGCGCGCCGCTGGAACGAAACGATCGCCCGGCGGGAAATCGCCGGCATCCTGCAGGTGTTGAGCAAGCTGCACCGCGGACAGTTGCTCCACCGCGACCTCACGCCGATGAACGTGTTCGTGTGCGACGGTGTGCGACTGAAGCTTGGCGACTTCGGCATCGTCCGCCAACAAAGCGACGCGCGCGGCATCACCGCCCGGACATTGAACCCGTTGATGGCGCCGAGCGACATCTTCGCCGGCGCCGCCCCAAAGTGGCAGGCGCGCGACGATGTGTACCAGGTTGGGCAACTGCTTGGCATGCTGATCAAGGGCGACGCCAGCGCACGCGTCCGCGCGCCCGAAGTGCGGACGCTGCCGTGCTCCGATCACCTGAAGGAGATCATCTATCGCTGCATCGGCGAACGGCGGAAGCGATACGACAGCGCGAGCGAACTGATCGAGGCGCTGACCAACCCTCCGGCACTGTTGAAGTCCGGCGCATTGCGGTCGTTGAAAGGCGTCCACCTGGCACTGACCGGCATTTTCACGGTGGCACGCCGCGAGGTGCAGAAGGCTGCCATGCGCGCCGGGGCGGTGCTGCACGGCGCGCCGTCACGCAAGACCACCGTGGTCGTGCGTGGCCGCCCAAATGCGTTGCAGGCTGCCGGGCGCGACGCCGGTCGCAAGCTGATGGAGATCAAGCGGCTGCGCGAGAAGGGGCACCGCATCACGATCATCAGCGAGGCGCAGTTCTGGCGTCTCGCGCGACGCTGATCGAACGCAGCCGTCCCAGTTCCCGTCCCGCTACCTCCGCTCGACGGCCATGCTAGGATGCCGTCGGCCGACGGGTCGGCCATTTCTCACTGGGAGGCCATGTATGGGCCGTGTACTACCCTGGCAATTCCGCGTGATGGTGATGCTCGTCACCATCTTCATCCCTGCAGGCGCGGCCGTCGCGCAGAATCCCACCTTCAACATCGAGGGCGTCGTCACCGATGCGCAGCAGGCGGTGCTGCCCGGCGTCGCTGTGACCGTTACCAACACCGCCACTGGCCTGACACGGACGGTGACCACCTCCGACAACGGCCGCTACGTGGTGCGCGCGTTGCCACCCGAAGGTCAGTATCGAGTGCAAGTCGAGATCGCCGGCTTCGCCACGCAGGTGCGACAGAACCTGTCCTTCAACGCCGGCCAGAACGCGGTGCTGAACTTCGCGATGCAGCTGTCCACCGTACAGGAGACGGTGACGGTCGCCGGCGAGGCGCCGATCGTGCAAACCACGTCGTCTGAAGTGGCCAGCACCATCGACCAGAAGGCGTTCGAGAACCTGCCGGTCAAGGAACGCAACTACTTCCGCCTGATGACGCTCGACTCCAACGTCGTCGCCACCGGCACCGGCTCGAACGCTGTCAACGTCGGCGGCCAGGAAGTGTGGAACTTCGGCACCTATGTCGACGGCACCAACAATCACTCGAAGTGGCTGACGCTGCAGCGCGCGCCGCAGCTCGGGTCGAGCGGCTTCGCGATCGAGACGGTCAAGGAAGTGCAGCTCATCACCAACCAGTTCTCGGCCGAGTTCGGCGGCCACTCGGCCGGCGTGTCGAGCATGATCACCAAGTCCGGCACCAACGTGTTGAACGGCTCGGCGTTCGTGATGATCCGGCCCGGCGACCTGGACGCGGCCCCACCGCTCGCGCCGATCGTCAACGGCGAGAAGGTCAAGGCGCCGTACAACCAGCAGCAGTTCGGGGGCACCGCCGGCGGTCCGATCGTCAGGGACAAGCTGTTCTTCTTTGGCAGCTACGAGCGGCGCCGTGAGCGAAGCGAGGTGATTGTCACCTCCGTCGAGGCGTCGGGCACGGTCGTACCGACGCCGGCCGACGAGCACCAGGGCCACGCCAAGATGGACCTGCGCTTCAACGAGCGTCAGTCGCTCGGCGTCCGCTACAACATGGTCCGCTGGCACAAGGACAACGAGAGCG
>JALDXK010000292.1:0-7347 GCA_032155105.1 Acidobacteriota bacterium | reverse complement strand
GCTCAATGAGCTTCAAGGCAAGGTTCGTGGTGCTCGCGCCGAGGGTTCCCAGCACCATCGCGTCGTTCTCAGCTTTGACGACGCGTCTGATGCGGAGCCTCAGGACGACATCGAGTTCGCGCTGATTCAGATGAAAGCCGAAACGTTGAACAAACTCGACGAGGCCCTCGTGCGCCTGGAAGAGGGCCGATATGGTCTGTGCTTCGAGTGCGGCGACGAGATCGCCCAACCGCGGTTGCGGGCGCTGCCTTTCGCCGTCCGTTGCAAGGATTGCGAAGAAGCCATCGAGATGGCAGCGCTGCGGGCTCGTGCCCAGGCGCGCCGAGCTTCTCCGACACTTCGCTTCGAGATCGACGGCTGAGAGCACGCCATCACTCTTTCAACCCGGAGGCACGGACATGACTTTGGATCTAACGCTCGCGCTCCTGAAATGTGGACTGGTACTGCTCCTTAGCTCGTTCCTTGGAGCGACCGCGATGACCTTCCTCAAGGTCCGATTGGACAAAAAGGCCAGGGAGTTCTCGCGCCTGCTCCGCATCATGGGCGTCGGCGACGCTGAGGCCGAGCGCGCCGCCTCCGCACTCGAGGACGAGTTCGCCGCGCGCGACTACATCCTCCCGACGCTCTTTGCCACTTTCGTCTCGATGGCCGGCTTCACGGCGCTCGTGTTCGGCCGGGAACTCGTGACCGTCAACGAAGGCGCAACCAACCTCCTCCTGACGGGAGGCATGATGGCGTCGCCAGCCGAGATGCAGCAGATGCGGGTGAGGACCATGGCGATGCTGGCGTTCGGCTTCGTCGGCGCGTTCGTCTGGTCCGCGCGGCATATCGTGCGACGGCTCACGAATGGCGACTTGACGCCGAACACCTACTACAGCGCGGGCCTGCGCATCGTATTCGCATCGCTGCTCGGGCTGATGCTCTCCTTTGTCCTCGCTGCCAGTCCCGCAGGAACAATCGCCGCGGACATGCTCCCGGCGGTGGTGTTCATTACGGGCATGATGCCGGACGAAACGTTCGTGTACCTCCGGCACAAGCTGGGCATTTTCAAGACCGACGTCGAGGGCGCCGCGCCGCAGCTTCCGCTCGAAATGATTGAAGGGATCAATGCGTTCAACAAGACGCGCCTGTCGGAAGTTGACGTCGACGACGTGCAGAACCTCGCCGAGGCGAACCTGGTGGAGCTTCTGCTGAAGACGCCGTTCAGTCCCTACAAGCTCGTCGACTGGATCGCGCAAGCCAAGCTGGTGCTCTGTTTCGGGCATGATGTGACGAAGCTGCGCAAGGTACGGATTCGGACGATTCTCGAGCTACGTCAAGCGGACCTCGACGGGGAGCACGGCGCGCTCATCGCCCAGGAAACAGGGATGTCCGCGCTGTCGCTGCGGCTCGTCAGCCAGCGCGTCCGGGCGGATGCGACTGTGGCGCAGCTCCAAGCATTCAAAGATGCACTGACCCGACATGAGGGCACTGTCGAAATGCCGATGCAGCGCATCGCGTAAGTCGGCCCACGACTCCGCTTTTTGCCGCCGCACAGTCCGGATCTCAGTCCCATCGAGCTCGCGCTTGCGAAGCTCACCGCGCTCCTCTGCGTCGCGCGGCCGCGCACCCTCGACCATGAACGACAGTGAACACCAGTCCTCTCAGCGATCGAGTGGCCGTGAGGAAATCCGGTCGATCCGTCGTTTCATCGAGTGAGAGAGCGTAACTGCACTTCGAAACGAGGACCCAACATGGCAAAGTGCAAAGCCGTCATCTGCGGCATCAACGACTACCCCACGCCTAACGACCTGCCCAGCTGCGTGAACGACGCCAGCGCCGTCGCCAGGCTTCTGCAGGAGCACTACAACTGTCGCGACGCCGATGTCCACATCGTGCTCAACCGCGACGCAACCATAAACCAGATCGAGTCCGAGCTCGAATGGCTCGTCAGCGACGCGCGCGCATGCGACTGGCTGCTCTTCTACTACTCGGGCCACGGCTTCACCACGCTCACTGACGGTGTGATGGAGGAGTTCCTCGTCCTCCTCGACGAATCCGGACAGCCGGCGTTGTGGAAGGACGACAGGCTCGTGGCACTCACCCAGGACGTTCCCGAGGGCAAGCTCACGCTCCTCATGGACTGCTGCTACTCCGCGGGGATGAAGCAATGACGCCGACTCCTTTGGTCGCCGCAGCAGGTCCGAGATTGTTGGCACAGTCTCAGACCGCAGACGAAGCCAAGCCGAAGCGATATCGGCCGCCCACCGCGCTCGTCAAGCGGTTCGGAACGAAGCCGGTGGTCAGCCCCGGCGAGAGCAGTCAGCCAGCTGCAAAGGGCCTGCTCATCTCGGCGTGCCTCGAGACAGAGACGGCTTCCGCGAGCAACTCCCGCACTGGCGGATTGTCCGCGTTCACCTACTCCGTGCTTCGCGGGCTCGAAGGGCACCGTGAAGGCGCAACGACGCGGGAGGTCTTCGCCCGGGCCGCCGCCGTACTCAAAGACCTTGGGTTCAGCCAGACACCTCAGTACCTGGCAGACAACCCCGGGCAGCTAGACCGTACGTTCATCACCATGGAGGAACCGACAATGGCAATAGACACGAATCACTCGGCGAACACGACCGACATGCCCATTGCGATCTCGGAGCAAGAAGTACAAGACAAACTGTTCACCGCGTTCGTCAGGCAGCTGCCGGCGATCGTCGAGGCAGCGAACGGGCAGCAGCTGATCGCCGACGAAGAGGACGAGCAGGAAGAGTCCGCCGCGGTCGCGCCCGCGCCCGCGACCGCCGACGCGGCCTCGGAGAAGGTCTGGCAGGCCGCGCTCATGTGGGCCGCCAAGGAAGTCGGCGAGCGCGTATACGACGAGGTCAAGGAGCGGGTCGGCGGAAAGAAAGAACGCGACCGTACTCCTCAGATCGTCGTCCGTCGCGGCCACAGATACGCGCAGCAGAAGGCCGTGAATTTCGGCGGGCTCGCCAGGGCCGCTGCACGAAACCTCGAGGAGGAGATGCTGCCGGTCCTCCTGAACATGGCCAGGAACGCGACGCCGGCCGTGATCAGTCTGATTCAGGAGCAACTCGAGCGCTCGAAGAAACACTGAGCGCAGAAAGCGGCGCCGCGCCGGTATACGGCCCCCGCGATCGGGTCGTCCGGTTCACACCGGATGCAGTCGGAAGTGACCGCCCAACGCAGCGAGAACGTCAGGAGGAACATATGTACGTCGCCAATGGTGATACTCGCAAGCTCGCCGCATCGATCAGAGCGGAGATCGAGTTTCCGGGAGACATCGTCGAAGGACACCGCGGCGCGCCGGTCAAACGGGTGCAGGAGTGGCTCACGTTGCACGGTTGTGGCGTGGCGATCGACGGCGGGTTCGGGAGCGTCACAAAGCGCGCGGTTCAGCGTTTTCAGACGAACGCCGGTCTTGAGGCCACTGGGATAGTCGATCACGCGACCTTTGAGCGCCTTGTGCAGCCGATGACGACCGCGCTGGCGCCTGTGATGAATCGCGACGTGCTCACCATCGAGGATGCCACGATGGCGTACGCGCGCTCACACCTGAAGCTGCATCCAATCGAAGTGGGTGGCCAGAACCGCGGACCATGGGTGCGGCTCTACATGAGGGGCCGTGAAGGAACCGACTGGGCCTGGTGCGCCGGATTCGTCACCTTCGTGATGGCGCAGGCAGCTGAGTCAATGAACGTTCCGATGCCGATCGAAGGGTCGTTCTCATGTGACTCGCTGGCGGCGCAGGCGCGCACCGCGGGACTGTTGGTTGCAGAGCGCGAGGCGATGGAGAAGGTCGTGCCGGGCTCCCTGTTCCTCGTGCGGCGCACTGCGACGGACTGGACGCACACAGGTATCGTCGCCCAGGCGGCCGACGGCACATTCGACACCATCGAGGGAAACACGAACGACGATGGCCACCGAGAAGGTTTCGAAGTGTGCTCGCGGTCGCGGGGATTCAAGGGCAAGGACTTCATCCGCCTGACGTTGCGCGCACGGTGAGGGCTCAGTCACTTCGTGCTCTTACGCGGTGTCGGTGCGCGCGGCTGAGTGCATGGGACGCGAACGGTCAAACGGATCGGAGGACGCTGTGAACCGACCAATTGTGACAATCGTCATCGTCGCGGCGTGGCACTTGATGGCGGTGCGGGAGGTGCGCCTGGTCGAGCACGGTCACGAAGGCGACTTTGCGGTGGTGACCCGGCCGCAACGACTCGCCATGCGGACCGGGACCATCGCACGACTCCTCATCGACAAGGGATTCGGATTCATCCGCGATGAGGACGGCAGCGAACTCTTCTTTCATCGCAGCGCAGTACGGGGCGCGGCGTTTGAGCTGCTTCGCGAAGGACAGCATGTCGAGTTTACTCTCGACGAATCGGGAAAAGGCCCTCGCGCCGGCGAGGTAAGTCTGAAAGACGCACGATCGAACCCAACGCAACGCTGGATCCTCAAAGAAGAGGAGCCGCTCGCAACGCTGGCTCTGATCTCCCGTCCGAATTGGGATGAGACATTCGCGACGCTGCGTCGTTTATTTGGCAGCGGTGGTCAGGACGGTGATCGCAGAAACGCGATGGGAGGTGAGACATGCCCTCAACAGTGAGCAGCGAGACGATTCGGGCGGCGCAAATTCTCCTCGTCGGATTCGGTTTTCCGCTCGACATGGACGGCGTTCTTGGCGCGAACACCATGAAGGCCCTGAAGCAATTTCAGCGCACCCGGAAGCTGGCGCCGACGGGACGGCTCGACGCAGCGACGCTGAAGGCGCTTGGATTGCGTGCACCGATCGAGTTTGAACTTGACGAGACTGAGGTGCCGTCGCACGTTCGGAAGCGCATTAACGACTACACCGGGATGCTTGAGCGACAGCACCAGACCCTTTTGGACAAGAGCAGGGATGCACTGCTGAATTTTCAGACGACGCTGTCCACGGCCTCGATCAGCGAGGCCAATCCGGATCTCGTATCGGTCCTGGCCAGCGCCGCGTATCAGGCGGGTTCGTCTCTCCTGCAGTCGTACATCAAGAACAACGCCGCCGGTGCCGGTGTGGCGTTCGTTGTCGAAGTCGCGAGCGGCGTGAGTGCCGAGCTTGATCGGGCCGCGGCGGCTACGGTCGATCGACAGGTAGCAGGGTTCGTCAAGGAGGCCGTTCGAGCCATCGATCGCCGGCGCCAGCGCTTTCACCCTGGCGAGCTCGCCGAAGAGGTGTCACTCAACTTCCTCGAGTCATCCGACCGCCAGGCGTTTCTCGACGGACTCCTCGCCGCCACTGAGGGTCTGGAAAAGGACGTGCTCCCCACGCTGCCGTTCTTCGAGTTGAGGTGTTACGAGGCATGGATCAACATGCACTTCAACGGCTTTCGTGAGGACGGTCAAGGCGTGATCGGGTACCGCTTCGCCTTCGACGGAGAGATTGAGGTCTTGAGCTGCCGCCTGGAAGCCCCTCACCGCGAACGGATAGAAGATGAACTCAACGGATTCTTCGCCAGCCGCGCGATTGATGGCGTTCGACGGCCAATCGACCTTCGCGTCAGGAAACGGGCGTGCTTCCAGGTGAAGAACACAGTGGGCGGCCCGCTCACGGGCTGCGGCTGGCTCAGCGTGTCGGGTAAGGTCGAACAAAGACCGTCATTAGCGAAGGCTCAACGCGCATTCGCTGAGCCGGTTTGGCAAGTTGCAGTCTCGAAGTTCACTCGGTGAAGCCTCCTCGAACAGCATCAAGAGCGACAGGCGAATGACAGCGACCAGGAGTTCCGGGCCGAAGGGATTATCGATCGGCCACATGCGCTCGCCGACGGCGTCCGCGACAAGGTCTTCCAGCGCCCACGGATTGCCTATATATAAACGGCGCACGAAACCGCCGCCACGGCGATTGCCGTCGTTGGTGCTGATGCGACAGTTGCCTCTGCGGCCCAATGGGCCGTGATTCAGCAGCTGCAGTTGCGCCTGTGTCGTCGACATAGCGCTTGGCGAGCGCTCTTGTATCGAAATACGCCCAGGTCACGGCTAGACGCGGTCATCGCGATCGTCGATGACGGTCTGCGAGAGCGGCTTGCCCGTGATCTTCACAGGCCGACAATGCGGTGCCGGCGTCGGCCCCTTCCGAGATGCAGGCTTCAGGAAGCCCTCATCGACCCTCGCTTGCAGAGCGTCCTTCTTCTTGATGCGTTTGATCACCGCGATGGCCTGGTCACGCTCGATGAGTGACCACTGATGGGTTAACGCGACGACTTCGCACGACGAGTGGCGGCCGTGGATTTGGGTGGTCGTCCGCCCAGCCGCCCGTTCGCGCGAGAGGCGCGTGCTTTGCGCGCGCTCCGGCGTGAGCCGACGAGCGCCGCGACACCGACGATGTCAACGCGCTTCCGATCGGAGAAGCGGGCCACGCGCACCTGTGCGACCGAGCGGCTGTCCGGGTGCGCTTCGAGGTAAGCCGTCAAGACATCCCGAATGGCGCGTACCGCCTTCGCGTGACTGTCCGCCGCCGCATACACAGGCAACCCGGGCACGTAGGCGCTCACGGTACCGCTGGCCTCAGTTTCGAGAACGATCGGATAGTGGATGGTCATTCGACACCTGCGTCACGGAGAATACGGTTGCCTAGCTGGCCGGCATCCTTCTTCGTATGAACGGCCACCCAGACTTCCTTGCCGGTCTTCGGATGCCCGCAGCAACCTGTGGCTGCCTTTCCCGGACTGCACCTCGACGAATCCCGCAGCCTTCAGCATGCGGATGACTTCGGCCCAGGTCACGGTGTCATCTTAAAACCTAACGTTAGGTTACGTCAATCGCCTGAAGGAACCGCACCACCTTCCGGGCAAGGAACCATTCCGGAAACAGTTCCACATCGATGCCACACGTGCGCAACCAACACGGGCGCAGGAACGAGGGCCGTCGGCGATGCGGGGTGCTCGGAACGCGCCGTGAATCAATCAGTTCCGGCGCACATGGCAAAGCTCTGGATCGTCGTCGGCTCGCTGGGCGCGGCGATCATCGGGACGCTCATCTTACGCTCAGCCATCTCTTCGCCTTCGTCGACAGAGTCGAGGTGACGGGCGTGCGGTCTGTCGACGGGAGGCAACCAAGTCACCGAGCACTACGGTGGACACTCGATTGACAAGGCCTACATCGCGCGCTAGCGTAGCGATCATGGGCTTGTCCTTCCACCCGCTCCCAGCCTTCAAGAACCTCGGACGCGGCGTCTTCTAACGCCTTTCCCGCTCGTCTGCGCGCGTAGGCGTGCGACTCTCCTTCCGATTTCGGCTCACTCGTTCGCGAGCTGCAAACATTCAAAGCGTGGGGGCAGACGTGTCGTCATGGTGGTCCGTTCTAGTTCAGAGATTGAGTGCACCGACG
>JALDXK010000291.1:0-7371 GCA_032155105.1 Acidobacteriota bacterium | reverse complement strand
GTGATGGTGACGGGGCGCAGCTCATTGGGGGAGCGATCATTCAGGCGGCTTGTCATGGATCAGTCCCTCATTCTTCCTGAGTGGCCGCCGCAAGTCCACATGTCCCGCCAGCGTGTCCACTTCCTGTCCGCCGATCAGGATCTGTACTTCCTGCAGTGTGGGCAGGTTGGTGAGCAGCGCGTTGACGATCGTGTACACGGTCATCAGTTCCTGCAGCGTCCCCCCGGGATGCGCGGTCCTGATGGCCGGATCGAGATCGACGAAGACCTCGTTGCGATCGGAGACGAACACGCCCCGCAGTGCGGCGCCCTTCGGAATCGTCGACGCGAGTGGCGCCGGTGCAGCGGCCGCCAGTTGCGCCTCCACGATCGCGCGCGCCTGCGCCACCACGCCTTCGGCGAGCGGCACTTCGGCTTCGGCCGGCACGAGGCGGAGGCCGTCCTCGGACGCGAAGAAGAGAGTCGCTTTGATTTTCGGGGTCGCGGGTGCGACGGATGCAACAGGTGCAACAGGTGCAACAGGCTCGGCGGCGCCGTTGCTGGCCGGCGTCGAGAGCAGCCGGCTGAGCGCGGTCATCAGCGCGAACGCAAACACCGTGGCGCCAACCGCGGTGACGATGGTCAGGGCCCACTGGCGCCGCGTCAGCGCCTTCACCTTCAGCTTCAGCGGCGGCATCTGCGGCTAGGGCTCGAGCAGGCTGCGGAACTTGACCAGCGCGTCGAGAAGGGCCTGCGCGACCTGGTCCTGGTACGCGCCGGTGGTCAGCTCGGTTTCCTGTTCGGCGTTTGAAAGGTAGCCGATCTCGACCAGCGCCGCCGGCATGTTGGCGCCCACCAGCACGCGAAACGGCGCCTGTTGCACCGCGCGCGGGCTCATGGTCACGCGCGTGGCGAGTGACTGCTCGATGAAGCCGGCCAGCGCCGCCGACTGTTCGAGGTAGCGGGCCTGGGCGGTTTCCCAGAGGATCAGGTCGATGGCGCGGCTGCCGCCGCCGAGTGCCGGCAGCGTGGTGCTGCTTGCGTCCGCCTTCTTGCGCGCCTCTTCATCGGCCCGCTCGACGGTGAGGTAGTACACCTCGGCGCCTTTCAGCGATGGCCGTACGGCGTAGTTGGCGTGAATACTGAGCAGCACGTCCGCGTGATGGTTGTTCGCGAACGCCGAGCGCTCGTCGAGCCCGAGCGTGCGATCGTCCTCGCGGGTCAGGAAGACCTTGAGGCCAAGACGGCTTTCGATCAGCGTGCGGAGGCGCCGCGACACAGAGAGCGTGATTTCCTTTTCGAGCGTGCCTTTCGCGCCTTGCGTGCCAAGCTCGTCGCCGCCGTGCCCGGGATCGATCACGACCGTGCGCAGTCCCGTGGACGGCCCCTGCGTGGGAATCACCAGCCGCGTGTCGGGCGCAGGCGACGGTGCGGGAGCCGGCGCGGCATCGGTCGTGGCGGGAAGCAGATCGATCGTCACACGGCCCGAACCGGCGTCGGCCTGCGACGTGGTTACGCGATGCATGGCGTAGCGAGGGCCGAGGGTGAGCGTGATGGTCTGCGGCGTGTCGCCGGGCGTGATTCCGGTGAGGAACCCCTGCTGGGGCACCAGCGGTACGCTGAGCTCGAGCGCGTCGGCGTCGAACTGCACGATGAGGCGGCCCTGTTGCGCAGTGACCTTGGATTCCGTGTTGGGCGTCACTTCGAAGGTGACCGCGACGTTGGTCGAGCCGGCATCGACGCGCGCCACGATGCGCGGCACGCGCATGTCGCCGACGATCACCAGCCGCATGTTGCGGCGCAGGTCGAGCCGCGTGTTGATCGCCGACGAGAGGGCTTGCGGCAGGAAGTCGACGGGCACGTACCAGCGGTTGTCGCGGCGGAGCGCCGGCGCGGGCAACGACACCAGCCGGCCGGCCACCGACACCACGTTCTGATCGGCGGTGAGGACGATGGACTGACCCCGCGCGGTGATGGTCAGGCCGCCGGCCAGGCGATCCTCGCGCGAGGTCGTCGCGAACGCGGTATTGATGTCGTCGACGGCGACGTATTCCTGGTTGTTGATGGCCGTGACCGGCAGGGGCTTCCGGCCTTCCCGCGAGAGCACCGTGAGCGGCGGCGCCTGCGCGGACGCCAGGAACGAGAAGGCGGCGACGAGGAAGACCGCAACCGTTGACGCCAGAAGGAGATGCCGGAATTTCACGCTGCTCTCATCATCTCATGCGGACCTCAAATTTTCCTGCTCATGAACCGCGTGCCCGCAATCGGGGTGTCGTAATAGGGCTCGATGTCGACAAAGCCTTGCGCTTGGTAGAGCGCCTGCGCGCCGCTCATCATGGGCAGCGTGTCGAGGCGGATTTCCGTGTAGCCCAATCGTTTCGCCTCATCGCACAGCCGCGTGACCAGCTGCCGCGCGAGTCCGTGACCGCGCGCCTCGGGCCGGACGTACAAGCGTTTCATCTCGCACGTGCTCCCGGCAAGCTGGCGCAACGCGATCATCGCCAGATATCGAGAGTGGTCGACCGCCACGAACATCGCCCCGCGCGGCGGCGCGTAGTCGCCGGGCAGCCCGGCCAACTCCGCCTCGATCTCCTGGAACGCGAGATCGAGCCCGATCCACTCGACATACTCGCGCAGCATCTCCCGCGCATGAGGAATGTCGTCTTGAACCGCTGGCCGAATCACCAAATCCGCAGCTCCCCCGACAAGAAATGCCGCCCGGCAAGGAGTGCCGTCCCCGGCAAGAGTTGCCGCCCCCGGCAAGGAGTGCCCACCCGGCAAGGAGTGATGTTTTCCAACCGGAGACGCCCCATTACAGTCTATTCGTCGTGAGCCTCGCCGAATTAACCCTGCCGATGCTGAGCACGGCACCCTCCCAGCCCCACCTTCGCCAAGGCTCCGGTGGGCACGCGGCGGTTGCCGACCCGGAAGTCGTTCGGCTGGTTGCACTTGCACGAACCGGCGATCGCACGGCGTTCGGGCTGTTGATCGAGGGGCACCTGGTGGCGGCGCGTCGTGTGGCCCTCGCCGCGGTGGGGCAGCCTGCCGACGCAGACGAGGCCGTGCAGGAGGCAGCGGTGGCGGCGTGGAAGCGCCTCGACGGCCTGCACGACCTGCAAGCGTTTCGCGGCTGGTTCATGCGCATCGTGTGGCGCAAGGCCATCGATCGACGGCGATCGCTGCGGTCATGGCTTGACCGGTTCGGTTCGTCCACCATCGACGACGAGCGCCCGATCGAATTCGCGTCTCCCGACCCTTCGCCGGACGCGCAGTTGATCTCGCGCGAACTCGCGGCGGCGATCACGCAGGTGGTGAAAGCGCTGCCACGTAAGTTGCGCGACCCGTTCCTGCTGGCCGCCAGCGGTGATCACCGCTACGAAGAAATTGCCACGATGCTGGGCACGCCACTCGGCACGGTCAAGTGGCGGATTGCCGAGGCGCGACGGCTGATTCGGATCAAGCTCGATCGCCTCGGCCACGGGCCACAGAAGGCGCAGAGGCTAGGGACTCAGAACTCAAGACCACAGCAGGATCGGCGATGAAAGATCCGCTCGACACGGCCATCGATCACGTCGCCGCGCGCCTGGTGCACGTCCAGGATGATGCGGAGATGACCGAGCGCATCGTGCGCGCGTTGCCCGAGCGCCCGCGCTTGGCGTGGCTGCTGCCGCAATTCGCGCTCATCGGCGTGTTCGCCATCGCGGCGATGGTCTGGATGACGCAAGACACCTCAGCGCCGCCGGCGCTGCTGCCGGCGTCGAGTGTGGGCGTGGTCGCGTCATTGCCCGCCGCGCCGATGTCGCACGAACCGGGAACCGCCTTGCGAACCCAACCCTTGGAGTCCGCCTCCGCTCGCAACAATTCACGCGAGCTACGGCGCGACCGCGCCGTAGCGGCCTTCGACCGCGAAGGCGGGCCTTTGGATCACGAGCGCAGTTTGCCCGCGCTCGAGGCGGTGAACACCTTGATCGTGAACGACGTGTCGCCGCGCGAGTTGCCGGCGTCGTCGGCCCTGGCCGTTGCGCCCATCGGCGTTACCGATTTACCCCTGACGGCGGAATCGTTTCTGCCGCGCTAAGTGAGGAGCTGTCCCATGCGTCATGCGATCTTCGTTCTGTGCGCCGTGCTGGCGTTCCCTCTGCCGTCCGCTGCGCAAGACGGTCAGGCCCCGACCCCGCAAGCCACACCGCGGCCCGCGAGTAAGGGCGAGACGAAGAGCGAGGAGCCGCCCCAGTGGAAGACGGGGATGATGACCAACGTTCACGTCGAGTTGACCATCAGCGACCAGACCGGGAGCGGAACGCCAGATAGGAAGACGGTCTCGATGATCGTATCGAACGGCGCGTGGGGCAAGATCCGCACGTCGGCCGAAGCGTTCCAGAAGAGCACCGCGTCGAAGATCGTGCCCGTTGGCCTCAACGTCGATGCCCGGCCATTTGTGTCGGACGGACTGATCCGCCTCGAATTGACGATTGTCTACAGCCCGATGATGCTGACCAGCACGAACGACTCGGCGCAAACCCGGCCGACCGAGCTCAATCAAAGCCTGACCGTTGCGCTGCAGAGCGGTAAGCCGCTGGTCGTGTCCCAGGCCGCCGATCCGGTGAGCGACCGCAAGATCGGTGTCGAGGTGAAGGCCACGATCCTCAAATAGCTCGGGTCCACCGACGGCCCGCCGGAGAGTCGCGAGCGACGGTGGACAACCTGTCTGACCCTGTGTGAGAATCCCTGTCGCGCCTGCCTTACGTACTTTGCACCTTTTGCAGAACGTAGCGTGATCAAGGAGACCGTTAGCATGGTTCGTGTGTCGAGAGTGTTCGGCTGTGTGGCACTGACGTGGCTTGCCGTCACCGGCGTGACCATCGTCGCGCAAACGCCCGCGCCCCCGAAAGAAGTACCGGCGGAAGCCAAGAAATTGAAGGCGGCGTTTGCCTCATCGCCGGCCGCGATCGAGGCCGGCAAGGTGCTGTATGCCAAGTACTGCCGGTTCTGCCACGGCAACACCGCCGCCGGCGACAGCACGATGGCGCCGAAGAACATGAAGCCGTCGAATCTCACGGATGCGACATGGACCCGCGGATCGAGCGAAGGCGAGATCTTCTGGATCATCCAGAACGGCGCGCCGCCCGAGTACCACATGAAGGGGCTGAAGGGAAAGGTGTCCGACACCGACACCTGGAACCTGGTGCACTTCGTGCGCAGCCTCGGCGGCGCGAAATAGCCGTCGATCCGATCAGTCGAACATCCGTAGCCGAATGCAGAGAGCGCAAGGGATAACGCTGATGTTGTGCGCGGGCCTGCTGCTTGCGGCAACAGGGGCCTGCGAGTTCGCGAGTCCCGGCCAGCCGAAGTGGGGCGATGCGTCGATACCGCGATCGCGGTGGGGCACGTCGCCTGTCTTCACGCCGGCGCGCGCGTCCTTTGGCGAGGCCTTTCGCCAGTTCATCGGCTCGCGGCCTGCGGTGGTGGCGCAGCCGTTCGATTTCTCGCACCAGATCCACCTGAGCAAGGGCGCGACCTGCACCGATTGCCACACCGGTGTGGAAACCGGTCCGCGCGCGGGTCTGCCGGGCGTGAGCACCTGCATGATCTGCCATTCGCAGATCGCCACCGATCGGCCCCTCATCCAGCAGATCACCGCGATGCAGGAGAAGGGCGTGGATTTCCAGTGGAATCGCGTGTACGACTACGCCCCGGAATCGCACGTCCGCTTCGAGCACGCACCGCACATTCGCGCCAAGGTCGAGTGCTCGACCTGTCACGGCAACCAGGTGGAACAAACCGTCGCGCGCCGCATGGTCGACATGGACATGGGCTTCTGCGTGAACTGCCACAAATCGAAGCAGGCATCGAACGATTGCCTGACGTGTCACTATTAGCCGTCTTGAAAGGGGACGAGTCATGCGAATGAGTCAAGTTTTCCGACCGGCCTTTCAAGACGGTTCGCCCCGCCGGAAGCGGGGCCAAGAGACGCTGCGTCTAACGAGGCGGAGCCTTCATGCTCGTCGTCCCGAAGCGAAGCCTCGTTAGACATGGATCGTCGTCATTTCATCAAGCTGACCGCGATCTCCGGCACCACCGCCGCGCTCACCGCGTGCGGTAACCCTGAGAACCAGATCATCCGCTTCATCCCGGAGGACGAGCTTGCCCCCGGCGTGGCGACGTTCAAGCCGAGCGTGTGCCCGTTGTGCAATGCCGGCTGCGGCGTGATTGCACGCGTGATGGACGGTGACGCGGAAGTCTTCCGCAACGGGCAGGCGGGCGTGATCCGCATGGGTCTCGTCAAGAAGCTCGAAGGCAATCCCGAAGACGCGATCAGCCAGGGCAAGTTGTGCGCGCGCGGCCAGGCCGCCGTGCAGGTGACGTATCACCCCGATCGGCTCGACAAGCCGCGCAAGCGATCGGGCGAGCGGGGCAGCGGACAGTTCACCGAGATCTCGTGGGACGAGGCGATCAAGGAGCTGACCGGGCAGCTCGACGCGCTCGTGGCCGCGAAGGACCAGGCATCGCTCGCGTTCTTGACCAGGCCGCGCCAAGGGCGCCGGCTCGAGCTGATCGCGCAGTTGATGCAGCGCTTTGGCGCGAAGGCGCCGGTGACTTTCGAGGTGTTCTCAGACGAGGTGTTGCGGCGCGCCAACGCCACGAGCTTCGGTTCGCACCAGTTGCCGACGTTCGATCTCGAGCGCTCGCGCTACCTGCTGGTGTTTGGCGCCGACCTGCTGGGCACGTGGAATTCTGCGGTTGCGCATAGCGCCGCGTACAGCCGCATGAGACAAGGCCGTCCGGGCATGCGCGCGAAGTTCGTGCATGTGGACGCGCGGTTGTCGCAGACCGCCGCCAACGCCGACGAGTTCGTCGCCATCCGGCCCGGCACCGAAGGCGTGCTCGCGCTCGGCATCGCGCGCATCGTCGCCGAACGGCGGGCAAAGGGGTCGGCCGATGCGACGCTGGCCGAGTGGACGCCGCAGGAAGTGGAGAAGCGGACCGGCGTGCCCGCCGCCAAGGTCGAGCGACTTGGGATTGAATTTGCGGAACACGGGCCGTCGGTGGCAGTGATCGGCGGCGCGCCCCTCGCGCACAGCAACGGGTTGTTCAACGCGCTCGCCGTCAACACGCTCAACCGTGCGGCCGGCAGCGTCAACCAGTCCGGCGGTGTGATTTTCACCGCGCGCGGCAGGGTCAGGTTGAACACCGGCATCGCCCGCGGCGAGTGCGCGCGCGACTCGCCCTCGGCGTCCAGCAGGTCGCAGGCGAAGTCCTGCGCCTCGGAGACGATCAGCGAGAAGGCGGTGCGGCAGATCGTGTGCCACATCTCCTCGACCACGGTGACCAGGCGGCTCCACATGATTTCCAGTGAAACCGGATCGGCCTCGATCAGCGCGGCGGCCTGTTC
>JALDXK010000290.1:0-7396 GCA_032155105.1 Acidobacteriota bacterium | reverse complement strand
GCCATCCTCAAGACGATGGGCGCGTCGCGAAGGAGCATCATGATGGTGTTCCTGCTGCAGGGCAGCATCATCGGCGTGGTCGGGACGCTGATTGGCGCCATTGGCGGCGCCGTGCTCGCGGACGTGCTCGATCGGTATCGCCTGATCACGATCCCGAGCGACATCTACCAGGTCAACTACCTGCCGTTCCGGGTACAGACGGCCGACGTGGTGACGGTGATCATCGGCGCGGTCGTGGTGTGCTTCTTCGCCACGCTCTATCCGTCACGACAAGCGGCGCGGCTGGATCCCGCGCAAGCGCTGCGGTACGAGTAGCGATGCCGTTCGTCATCGTCCGCGGGCTGAACAAGTACTACACGACCGGCGACAAGCGGCTACACGTGTTGCGCGACCTCGATCTCACCGTCGAGAAAGGTGAAATGGTCGCCATCATGGGCGCATCCGGCGTGGGGAAGAGTACGCTGCTGCACGTGCTGGGTGGCCTCGACAGCATCGACAGCGGGCAGGTGGCCGTTGGCGAGCACGACATCACGACGATGAACGACGAAGCGCGCGTGGCATTTCGCAATCGCCACATCGGGTTCGTGTTCCAGTTCCATCACCTGCTGCCCGAGTTCACCGCGATCGAGAACGCGATGATGCCGATGCGGATTGCGCGACTGTCGGCGCGCGACGCGCGGCCGAAGGCGGAACAACTGCTGGCGCGCGTCGGCCTGGCCGACCGGCTCGAGCATCGCCCGGGGATGATGTCTGGCGGTGAACAGCAGCGCGTGGCCGTGTCGCGCGCCCTGGTGATGCAGCCGTCGCTGCTGCTGGCAGACGAACCGACCGGCGACCTTGACGAAGCGACTGCCGACGCACTGCATCAACTGCTCCGCGAGATGCACGGCGAGTTCGGCCTGACGGCCGTTATTGCGACCCACAACCCGCGTTTGGCGGCTCAATGCGATCGCACGCTGCGTTTAGAGGGCGGTAAACTACTTTAAAGCCTCATCGTAACTGTCCATTTTGATGAGTGATGTGCTATTTAGGTTCATCTAGATAAGTGCATATTCCATATATATTTAACGATGTTATGACACTTTTGTTGTTCAGATAATGAGCATTAGTGCACTCGCATGAAAGCAATGTCGAAACGTCTGCCACGCCTCTAAGATCTTATCTAACAATCAATTACACGTTTTAACCGGCTCCGGTCTCAGCTGTGCTCCTACGGCACAGGAGTTGCCATCGCCCGGGATGGTTCAAAGGAGCTTCTGAAATGCGGGTCCCCCCCATCCGTGTAGTGAAAGTCGCCGTCATCTGCGTGCTGTTGTCAGGCACCGTCAGCGCGCAGTCAGGCGGGTTGCTCGGCCTGTTGCCGTTGCTCGGCCAGCTGCCAATCGTCGGACCGCTGATCTCGAAGCTCCCCATCGTCGGCGGATTATTGTCGACCGATTTGCTGGGCCTGGTGCTCAGCGGCGACGACCGGCCGGTGCGTGCCATTGTCCGCGGCGACGTCGACGCGATCCAGGCTGCGGCCGCGCGCGATGGTCTTCGCGTCCTCAGGGTCCTGAACGGATTCGTCGTCATCGAGGCGACGCCGACCCAGCTTGCCGCCTTGCAGGGCGTTGCCGGTATCGACGCCATCACGCGCGATGTGCTCGTCAGACCGACGATGTCCGTGTCGCTGAAGGCGATGGCCACCGACCAGGCGAGGGCAGGAACGGGGGGCCTCCTGGGCCTGGGTCTGATCGGAGCGACCCCGGCGATCAGCGGAAGAGGCATTGGCGTGGCGGTGGTCGACTCGGGTATCGCGCCGCACGCTGCGCTTTCGGGCAAGGTTGTGGCGTCGGTGAATTTTGCGACCGGCGAGACCGGCACGTCGGACGCCTTCGGCCACGGCACCCACATTGCCGGCATCATCGCCGGCGTCTCCAACTACGGCCCGACTCCGCTGTTCAAGACTGGCGTGGCCCCGGGCAGCCATCTCGTGAACGTGCGCGTGCTCGGCCGGCAGGGCGAGGGGTATACGAGTGACGTCATCGCCGGCATCCAGTGGGTGATCGAAAACAAGCAGCGCTATGCGATTCGCGTGGTGAATCTCTCGCTGGGTCACCCGATCGTCGAGCCGTGCTTCTTCGATCCGCTGTGTCTCGCTGCCGAGGACGCCGTGGCGTCGGGTCTTGTGGTCGTCGCCTCCGCCGGCAACAGCGGCAAGGATGCCGAAGGCCGGCCCGTGCTGGGCAGCATCTCGACTCCGGGGAACGCACCGAGCGTAATCACGGTCGGTGCACTCAACACCTGGACCACGAGTTCGCCGGGCGATGACACGGTCACGACCTACAGCTCGCGAGGTCCGACGCGATACGACATGTTGGTGAAGCCGGACGTGGTCGCCCCGGGGAACAAGATCGTGTCGCTGAAGGCGGCAGGGTCGTATCTCGCCGCCACCTATCCCGCGCAGCACGTGGCCGGCTCGGGCAACAACGCGTTTTCGGTGATGAGCGGTACGAGCATGGCGGCCGCGATGGTCAGCGGCGGTGCTGCGCTCCTGCTCGAATCGTCGCCAAGCTTGACCGCTCGACAGCTCAAGGTGGCGTTGCAGGTGACGGCGAAGCCGATGGTGTCGGAGGGGTTGATCGCGGCGGGTACCGGGAGTGTCAACCTGTACGCCGCGCGCAAGTTTGCGGCGCCGCAGCAATTGCTCGGCCTCCTGCCGACCACGACCATCAGTGGGCAGCTTGTCAGCGGCTCAGGCCTTACCTATCTGGCCACCGGCGCGAAACTGGACCAGTACGCAACCGGGGTGGCGGGCCTGCGTGTGTTCGGCTTGATCGACATCCGCAAGCAGCCCTCGACGCTCAGCCGCACCTTGCTGACCGGGCCGTCGCAGATCGTGTGGGGAGACATCTCAACCTGGACATATGACCAGCAGATCGTGTGGGGCGATCAACTCCTGAACACGGGCGGCCAACAGATCGTCTGGGGCGATCACATCTTCAATCCCTCGGGACAACAGATTGTCTGGGGCGATCAGTATTGGAACGTGAACGGCCAGCAGATCGTCTGGGGCGACCAGATCGTGTGGGGCGATCAGATTGTGTGGGGCGACGGCACTCCTGACGGTCAATGATCATGCAGCGCCGCGTAGCAGCCATCGACACGTTCGTCGCCGCGATCGTCATGGCGGGCGCGATCGTGCTGGGCCTGGCCGCATGGGCACTTCCTACCACGCCAAATGTACGTGATTGGAGTGTCCTCGCGGTGCTGGCCCTGATTGCCAGCCGGTTTCCGCTCCGTGTTCCAGGCCGCAACGCCTGGTTCTCAATCTCCGACACGTTCTTCATCACCTCGGCCCTGCTATTCGGGCCCGCGCCGGCCACTCTCACGATCGCGATCGACAGCATGCTGATGTCGCATGCCTTCAAGACGTTTTCAATGCGCCGGTTCCTCTTCAACAGCAGCGCGCCGGCGATCGCGCTGTGGGCCGGAGCGGAGGTGTTCTTCCGTCTCTCGGGCTTGGCGCCCCTGTCTGGAAATGCGATTGCCGTCGACAGGCTGGTATGGCCGGTGGCGTGTTTCGTAGCCGTCTACTTTGCGCTGAACTCGGGCTTGACGGCAATTGCGATCGGACTCGAGAAGCGTCGGTCGGCAGTGGCCGTGTGGCGGTCGCACTTTGCCGTCGTGTCGCTCAATTATTTCGCGTCGGGATCGGTTGCCGTCGTGCTGATTTTCTTCACGCAGTACCTGAGCGTGGTGGCGTTGCTGGCAACCGTTCCGCTCATCGCCGTGATTCACCTGGCGATGAAGTCGTGGTCCGGACGCCTTGAAGACGCCGAGCAGCACATTGCCACGGTTGACCGGCTCTACCTTTCTACCATTGGCGCGCTGTCCACGGCGATCGAGGCGAAGGACGGCGTGACCAGCAGCCACATCCATCGCGTGCAGCATTACGCGATGGGCCTCGCGAAGGCGATTGGCGACCTCGACGAGCAGACGCTGAAGGCCATCGAAGCGGCGGCGCTGCTGCACGACACCGGCAAGCTCGCCGTGCCAGAGCGCATTCTCAACAAGCCCGGCAAGTTAACCACTGCCGAGTTCGAGACGATGAAGCTGCACGTCGACGCCGGCGCCGACATCCTGTCATCGATCGACTTTCCGTATCCGGTCGTGCCGATCGTCCGTGCGCATCACGAGAACTGGGACGGCACCGGTTATCCGAACGGCTTGAAGGGCGCCGACATTCCGATCGGCGCGCGCATCCTGTCGGTGGTCGACTGCTACGACGCGCTGACCTCCGACCGTCCATATCGGCCGGCGCTGAGCGACGAGGAAGCACTGGCCATCGTCCGCGCGCGGCGGGGCACCTTCTACGATCCGGCAGTCGTGGATACCTTCGAGCGGGTGTGCCGCGACATCGGGCCGATGCCGGTGAAGCCGCAGCTGCAGAAGGCCTTCCAGCAGATCAGCAGGGCAGCGGCGCTGCCGCCAGCCCCGCCGGCCGTGCCCGCGGCGACACTGACCGCGGAAGGCCCCGACTCACTGCGGGCGCTCGCCAACCTGGCGCGCATCGTCAGCGGACGTCCGACCGCCACCGACCTCGCGTCGATGATCTGGTCGCACCTGCGCCACATCACGCCCGCGGCGAGCTGTGCCTTCTTCCTGAACGAACCGGCCACCGACTCGGTGGTGGTGAAGTTCGTGGACGGCGATGCTTCGTCCGCGTTGCAGGGCCTGGGCATTTCGATCGGCGACAAGCTGACCGGGTGGGTCGCCGAGAACGCGCATCCGATCATCAACTCGGAAGCGACACTCGATCTCGGACCCGAGGCGGCCTTCCTGGGCGTGAAGTACTGCGTGTCGCTGCCGCTGTCGAGCGAGGGCACCCTGGCTGGGGTGCTGTCGCTCTATGCGGCCGAGCCGTTCCGCGACGACCAGGTGCAAACGCTGCTGAGCGTGCTGCCGCATCTTGCGTTGATGTTCCTGTCGTTGGAAGGACGCGAGGCGAGCGGGGCCCCCGCGCCCCGCCAGCCCCTGCGTGTCGTCGCCATGACGGCCTAATTTTTATATTCAGTTTGTCATGATAATGTAAAGTACATGTTTACGCGGTCATTGCGGCTGCCTGCGCCGGGTCGCGAGACCTTTTTCCTCTGGGGACCACGCCAAACCGGCAAGACCACCATCCTGCGCACCGCGTACCCTGAGGCGCCCCGCATCGATCTGCTGAAAGCGGACGAGTACCGCCGGTATCTCGAACATCCGGAGCTGCTGCGCGAGGAACTGCGGAGCGGAACGCCGCCCCCGCAGGTGGTTATCGACGAGGTGCAGAAGGTGCCCGCACTGCTCGATGAGGTGCACTGGCTTCACGAGAATCTGCGGACCAGATTTGCGCTGTGTGGATCGAGCGCGAGGAAGGTGCGTCGCGGTGCCGCCAACCTGCTTGGCGGCCGCGCCGTTCGATACGAGCTCTTCGGCCTGACCGCTGCTGAGCTCGGCCGGGAATTCGATCTGGTTCGTCTGCTGAACAACGGATACCTGCCGCCCCATTACGGCACGGATCGGGTCGACCGTTTGCTGGCGTCATACGTCGGCGACTACCTGAAGGAGGAAGTTGCCGCCGAAGGTCTCGTGCGCAACCTTCCGGTGTTTGCCACGTTTCTTGGCGCCGCCGCTCTCGCTGATGGCGAACTCGTCAACATCGCCAATATCGCCAGGGAATGCGGCGTCTCGGCCCCTACGGTTAAGGGGCACTTCGGGATTCTGGAAGACACGCTGCTCGGGTCCTGGCTGCCGGGATACACCAAGCGCCCAAAGCGTCGTGTGATCGCGGCGCCCAAGTTCTATTTCGCGAACGTCGGCGTGGTCAACCAGCTTGCGCGGCGAGGCCGTCTGGAACCGGGAAGTGAGTTGTTTGGCAAGGCGTTCGAAAACTGGGTCCTCCACGAGATCCGCGCCGCGAATGCGTACGCGGAGACGTTCCACCCGCTTGCGTACTGGCGCTTGGCCAGCGGCATCGAGGTCGACTTCATCATCGGCTCGATGGCCGTGGCGCTCGCAGCGAAGGCTGCGGCCCGCATCACCGCGGACCACCTCAAGGGCCTCAGGCACCTCCATGCCGATCACCCGCGCGCGCGTCGCGTGATGGTGTGTCTCGAGCCCAAGCGGCGGATCACGGAAGATGGCATCGAGATTCTGCCGGCCCGCGCATTTGTGGACGAACTGCCGTCGTTGTTGCACGACGCGTCATGATTACCTGGCTCGCAGGAACGCCACTTCAATCGCGGCCAGCAGCGCCATCGCGCCGCCACGATCGTCGGCGCCGTTAACCACGGGCCGCTTCAGGTAGTACTCCTTCGTCTCGCCTGCACCGGTGCCGGAGCACACATCTTTTACGGTGCCGTCGGCGTTGACGCGCGCGGCGACGGCCTGCCAGCCGCGATTCACGATCGGCTCGTAGGTCGCACGATCGATCCAGCCTTGAGAGATGCCGCGCGCCAGCGCGGCGGTCGTCATGGCCGTGACCGTCAACTCGCGATAACTCGTGGGCTCGTCGATCACCTGCCGCCAGCTGCCATCGTCGGACTGATGTTTCGCGAGCGCCGCGACGTGACGCCGGTAGATCTCCAGGACCTGTGGCCGCGCCAGCCACGACGCCGGCAAGTGGGTGAGGGCTTCGGTCAGGCCGAGCAGCGCGAAGCCGTTGCCGCGGCCCCAGGCATGCGGTCCGTTCTCGGCGTGGATGAACAATCCGTCCGGCCGCTGCAACTTGCCCGCGTAGGTGATGAGCAACTTGCCGGCCGCCTCGGCGTGGGCGCCGGCTCCGGTCCTCGACAACACTGCGGTTGCCATGAACATGTCGTCGGTCCACTTCGTCGCGAAGTTGACGACGGTGTCGCCGGCCCCGTCGACGATGCGTGCGGCCACCGTTTCCGCGAGCGCGCCGGCCTTCTTGTCGCCGGCGATCGAGGCCGCGTCGGCAAAGGCGAGCGCGCCGGCGAGACTGGTCAGCCGGTAGGGTTCCGCGATTGCAGGCGTGCGGCCGCTGGTAAATGTGTCGATGCCCTCGAGGGCCTTGTCGCGCCACTGCGGCTCTTTCGTGATGCTCCACAAGCGAAGCTGGTTCGACCAGGTCAGTGCGGGGATGTAACTCATGATCGGCTGGGCGGGGTAGGTTGCGGCCAGGATTCGCGCGACGGCCAGCGGATCCTCGTTCGCTCCGGGCTGCGCCGATCTGCCCTGAGCGAGCGCAGCGAGTCGAACGGGGGTGATCGCCGTTGCAATTGCGACCAGCAACAGCGTCAGAAAGTTTTGCAAACGGCTGTGCATATTTGGTGCATGCTACCGCACAAGGAGCTCGACATGATTCGCAGAAGCTTTCTGGTTCTTGTATCCGCACTGCTGCTGGCCCCGGCGA
>JALDXK010000289.1:0-7398 GCA_032155105.1 Acidobacteriota bacterium | reverse complement strand
CGGGCCGGAACGAATAGTCGAATAGCATGAACGCCGGCACGATCGCGCGCGTCGGTCCGTCGCCGGGCCAGCGCGCGTACGGATCCTCCGGAGTGAGCACTCCGTACTTCTGGCAGAGTGCGACCAGCCGCTCGTAATGTGGGACGCCGCGCTGCGACGACGTCCAGGTGGTCGGCGTCCAGAGATCGTGATTGCCCGGCGTCCAGATCAACTGCGCGAATCGCGGACGGAGCGTGCGCAGCACGAAGTCGAGGTGCGCGGGCGTTTCGCCCGTGTCGCCGGCGATGATCAGCCAGTCGTTCGGATGGGCGGGGAGCGCCTCGACCGCACGGCGATTCTCGTCGTAGCCGACATGCAGGTCGCTCGTGGCCCACAGTTTCATGACGCCGGCACCTGGGGCACGATGCGCCGGATGCGAATCGGCAGGTCAGGACCGTCGCGGCGCACGGCGAGCGCCAGTCGATGGACCGGGGTCGGCCAGTCCTGCACGAACTGCCACGTCGCCGGATCGTCCTCGAGCGATGGCTCGAACGTGATCCGCGGCGCCGACGGCGGCGCGAGGGTGAAGGCGAAATCCGCGAGCGGCAAGGCCAGGCCAAAGCCGCGCGCCTTGATGTAGGCCTCTTTCAGCGTCCAGTAGTCGAAGAACACCGTGTCCTGTTGGTCGGCGGGCAGTGCCTTGAGGTCGGTGACCTCCCGCGGCGCGAAGAAGCGGCCGGCCACGTCGTGGGTGAGGCGGCGCCGGGTGTGCTCGACATCGACGCCGACCTCACGCCCGATCGTCACCGCGCAGGCGATCAGGCCGTCGGTGTGCGACAGGTTGAAGCGCAGGTCGGGTACGCCGCGCGGCCGGTCCAGGATCTCGGGCCGTCCATGCACGTTCTCGATGAAGGCCCATGCCGCCGGCCGCACCGGCGCGTACCGCGACAGCATCGTCCGCACCAACGCACGCGTGATCAGGAAGCTGCGGCGATCGCGCTCGAAGACCAGGCGCGCCATGCGCTCGTGCTCATCGGGCGACAACAGCGCGCGGTACGCCTCCTGCTGCGTCCACGCCTCGGGCTCGTCGCAGTGCACCAGGTCGACGTGGACGGCGTTAAGCGGGAGCAGATCCATCACGCCGTCTGCGCAGGAACACCACGCCCCCACCGATGAGGAGGGCCGTCAGCGCGAGACCAATGCCGATTTCGCTGCCGTGCGCTTTCATGAACTCTGCCGCCTGCTCGCCGTAGAGTACCGCGAGATAGCCCTGTCCGAAATAGCGGATGCTGCGCCCGAGCGCCACCGCCAGGCCGAAGCGTACCGGCGACACCGTCGCGGCGCCGGCCAGGAGCACGAACACCTTGAAGGGCACCGGCGGCGGCAGCAGCGACGGCACCACCACGGCGAGCAGGCCGTGACGCTGATACAAGGCGATCGCGCGATCGACGTACCGCCCTTTCAGCCGCTTGCGCAGGAACACCTCGCCGCCGCGACGGGCCACCCCGTACAGCAGGTAACAGCCGACCACCGATCCGAGCGTGGTCATCGCGGCGTACAGCGGCATTCGCTCGGGGTAATTGGTGCTGAGGAGAATAACCAGGACGTCGTTGACTTGCGGGAACGAGAGGAACGACGAGTCGAGCAGGGCGATGATGAACAGCCCGACGGCGCCCAGCTCGCTGGCCCATTACTGGATGGCGTTGATGATGCCGCTCATGGCGCGTGATCCTTTGGCACCGCGACGGCGTCGCGCGGATACAGCGCGAGGCCGAGCGCCGCGAAGAGAAGGCTCCGAAACCGCCGGAACAGGGCCAGCGCGGCGCCGCCGGCGAGGCCCAGCGCCTGGACCACCGCGACGTTCGACGCTTCGAGCGTACCCAGGTTCGCGGGGATCGCGCCACCGACCACGCTGGCCGAGCGTGTGAAGGTTTCAACGATGATGCCGATCCACAGCGACACCGGCGCCCCGATCGCCCAGAACACCATCAACACTTCGAGCGCCATCAGCCAATAGCAGGCCGTGGCGAGCGCGATCAGCGCGCCGATGCGCCGCGAATCGGTGCGCGCCAGCTTGAGGAACAGGTCCTCGGTGGCACTGATGGCGCGCACGGTGCGGCCGCCGGCCCATTTCCATCCCGTGCGCCGGTAAATCGATTCGATCAACGGACCGAAGTAGCGGCCGGTGCGAAGAAAGAACAACAGGCAGAGAAACAGGACGAAGACGGCAGTGACGGCAAGGCCGCGGAAGACGTCTTCCCACTGCGGCGGGAGCAGGTTCGAGGAGACGGCGAAGGCGGCAAAAATGCCGACCCCGACCACGCTCATGATGCCCATCGCGGTGCGCTCGAGCACCGAGGCCGCCGCGCTGGTGACCGGCGAGACGTGCCCCATCAGCAACACCACCCGCAAGGGTTCGCTGGCCACGCCGCGGATCGTGAAATACCCGACACCATCGGCCGCGAGCCTGACGCGGAAGACGCGCCAGAACGAGGGCCGCGCGTCGCGGGGAAAGCACACATACCATCCCGCCGCGCGCAGCACGTGCCAGCCGATGCTGGGCAGCAGGACCAAGGGCAGCAGCACGCCGAGGCTGCGCACTTCCTTCATGGTCTCTTCCCGGTCCATGCCGAGCAGCGTCACCACGAACAGCAGTACGCCCGCCACGATGGCGACGAGCGAGATGATCTGGGGGACCGTCCGCCTCATCTCGGCTGGTCGCGGCGGGCGCGCAGGTTCTCGGGAATCAGGCGCTCGACGATCACCACGTCGCGCCATTCCCCGTCGAGCATGGCGTGCTTCTCGTAGATGCCGACCTCGCGGAACCCCATCGATGCCATCAACCGGCGGCTCGCCTGGTTCTCGACGAAGATGCGCGACACGAGCTTCCAGATGCCGGCCGGCTTCACCGCGTCAATCAAGGCGCGCATCGCCACCGTGCCGATGCCCTGGCCGCGCGCGCTGCGCGCGACGTACACCGAGAACTCCGCGATGCCGGCGTAACACTCGCGGCTCCGGTAGCCCGATGTCGACGCGAACGCGACCACACCCTGGCCCTCGGCTTCGACGACGACAATCGGGTGGATGCCGTCGAACCACGCCTGCACGTCCTGGACGGAGCGGGGGCGGGTTTCGAAGGTTCCGACACGATCCTCGATGCCTTCGTTGTAGATTTGGGCAAGGATGACGGCGTCGTCGGGGGACGCGGGTCGTGCGGCAAGCGTCATGAGAAGGGAAACTGCACAATGTTACCGCGTGTGATTCCAATCACTCTCGTTGTTTTTCTGCTGTGGCCGCCGGGACTCGACGTGTCTGCCGTAGCACAGGGTGCGAAGGTGGAGGCGCAGCGGCGTCATCCCGTCAGTGGCCGCGTGTTGGCGCCGGTGATGGGTGTGGGCGGTGCCGGATGGCTCGAGCGGTCGGAGCGCGAGCAGGAGGAAGCGCCGTCCAAGGCGATCGCCGCGCTCGACCTGAAGCCGGGCATGACCGTTGCGGACATCGGCGCGGGCTCGGGCTATTACACCTCGCGCATCTCGAAGCAGCTCGGGCCGTCGGGCCGGGTCTACGCCACCGACATTCAACCCGGGATGATCGAGCTGCTCAACCGCCGCGTCGCGAGGGAAGGGCTGACCAACGTGACAACCATTCTGGGCGGGATGGAGGATCCGAAGCTGCCGCCGAAGAGCGTCGACATGGCGATCATGGTCGACGTCTACCACGAGCTGCACCAGCCGCAGGTGTTCCTGCAGCGCCTCAAGGATGCATTCAAGCCGGACGGACGTCTCGTGCTGCTCGAGTTCCGCAAGGAGGATCCCGCGGTGCCGATCCTCGAGGTGCACAAGATGAGCGTCGCGGAGGTGAAAACCGAACTCGAGGCCGAAGGGTTCGCGCTCGAGCGCGTGATCGACGTCTTACCCTGGCAGCACATCATCGTGCTTCGCACGAAGTGAAAAGTTAAAAGTGAAAAATTAAAAATCATGGGGGACCGAGAGTAGAATCCCCCGCATGCTCAGAGGCACAGCACGGGAAGCCGCCGCAGAGTTCTTCGGCACCTTCATCCTCATCGCGTTCGGCGTCGGCGTCGTGGCGCAAACCGTGCTCAGCAGGAACGCCAACGGCTCGTTCCTCGCGATCAA
Organism: Acidobacteriota bacterium; assembly: GCA_032155105.1. Lineage (GTDB taxonomy): Bacteria > Acidobacteriota > Vicinamibacteria > Vicinamibacterales > UBA2999 > 12-FULL-67-14b. Next base: position 3,283 of record JALDXK010000289.1, on the reverse strand, counting down.
CATTGGCTGGGGACTGGCGGTGATGCTGGGCATTTATGCGTCTGCCGGGGTCTCGGGCGCGCACCTGAATCCGGCCGTCACGGTGGCGCTCGCGGTGCACCGTCAGTTTCCCTGGTCCAAAGTGCTGCCGTATTCAGTGGCGCAGGTCGCCGGCGCGTTCGCGGCGTCGGCCTTGGTGTTTGCCACCTATCGTGAAGCGCTGTCGGCGTTCGACGGCGGCGGGCGGGCGGTCGAGGGCGCCACCGGCACGGCCGGCATCTTCGCTACCTATCCACAGCCGTATCTCTCACTCGCCGGCGGCTTCGTCGATCAGGTCGTGGGCACGATGCTGCTGATGGCCGGCGTCCTCGCGGTGACGGATCAAAAGAACGTGGGCGCCCCGGCGTGGATGACCGGGCCGCTGGTCGGCGGGATCGTGCTGGCCATCGGCGTGGCGTTCGGCTTCAACGCCGGCTATGCGATCAATCCCGCGCGCGACTTCGGTCCGCGGCTGTTTACGTTCGTGGCCGGATGGGGACCGGGCGTGTTCACGGCCGGCGGCGGCTGGTGGTGGGTGCCGATCGTCGCGCCGATTGTCGGCGCGATCCTGGGCGCGTGGCTGTACGACGCGTTGATCAACAAGCATCACGTGGCGCCAGCGGCTGGCCGATGAGTGTCACTGCATTGAGGATCGTCAGGGTCATCCCGCAGGGAAGAGCAGCGCCCGCGCCCATTCGTTCTTCGCAGACAGGTGATACACCAGCGCTCGCGACAATCCGGGCGTATGTGCGGCGGCCGGCACGAATCCCGTAAACATCAACCCGCGATCCGCGTCCACGCACCACGCCCCGAGCTGGTGCGCATCTGGCTCGAGGCATTCGTTCGCATTCAGGCGCTGCGCGACCATGTCGTCGGGCTCGAGGGGTAGCACCAGCCGCACCTGTAATCCGCTGCCGAGCGACGCGTGGCGGCTCGACGCATCCAGCTCGAGGCGCGCCGGCATGTCGTCGGCGAATTCGAGATCGGCGGCGAGCTGGTGCAGCTCATTCGCCGCCATCACCCACGGCCGCGGCTCGAGGTGCACGAGCTCGGCGATCTCGTCAGCAGTGAACGGGGAATCGCCGTCGCCGCGCTGCTGGTAAATGTCGAGGATGCCGACCATCTCGTCGGGCTGCGCGCGCAGGCCCTGGCCTGGATGCGGCGTGGCGTTGATGCGGGCGCCGAAGGCGTCGGCCAGTTCGGTGGCCTCGGCGAACGCGTCGGCCATTTGCAGCGCCATGGCGTGGAGCGCGATCGAGCGGGCCAGCAGCCAGTTGTCCTCGGTCATTGAGACCGAGGCATGCAGCCGGAGGGTGTGGTGGTGCGTGTCGGCGACGTACGCGCTGAGGGTGGCGTAGCGATTCATGCTGGCCAACCGCGCCCAGGTCGAGGTGTTCATCGGCACGTCGGCGAGCAGATCCGTTTCGATGTGCACGGTGCGCAACATGACGCCCTGCACCTCGCGCGGCGACGCCACCCACACTTTCTGCGCGAGGGTATGCGCCCACCACGTAAACGAGGTCTGTTCCTGCACCGCCCACTCGGCTTCGATCTGCATCCGTGCGGTCAGGAACTTCAGCGTTTCTTCGACGAAGTCCACGTCAGGACCGCCTCTCGGCGAAGCAGTGGTACATCGCGATCGATGCGGCGGTGGTCACGTTCAGCGAGTCGACGTCCGCGGTGGTGGGGATGCGAATGCGCAACGTCGCCGTCAGCAGCGCGCCGTCGCTCAGCCCTCCGCCCTCGGAGCCCACCAGCAACGCGAGCTTCGAGTGTGGAAACACCTCTTCGAGCGGCGCCACCGCCCGGTTGGGCGTGAGGCCGACCACGGTGAACCCGTCGGCCCGCAGATCGCGAATCGCGCCGGGCCACTGCGGCGCGACGACGAACGGCACGAGCAGCGAGGCCGCCATCGACGTGCGGATGGCCTTGCGATACAGCGGATCGCCGCAGTCGGGCCCGAGTACCACCAGCTCCACCCCGAACGCTGCGGCGCTGCGAAACACGCCGCCGACGTTGTCGGGATTGTTGACGCCCTCGAGTACGAGCACGCGTGAGAGCGGACCCGTAATGGCGCGATCGAGCGTCGGCGTCACTTGCCGCCGGCCAATCCCCAGGCAGCCGCGATGAATGTTGAAGCCGGCGATCTCATTCATCAGCTCCTGCTCGACGATGAAGACGGGCGCGCGCGTTTTGTGGAGGACATCGGCCAGGTTGTCGGCGGCCGGCTGGGTCAGCAGCAGCGATTCAATCGGCCACTGCTGCAACTCCAGCAGCCGGCGGACCACCAGCCGCCCTTCGGCCACGAACAACGACGACTGCACCAGCCAGGCCTGGTCCGCGATGTGCCGGTATCCCTCGACGCGAGGATCGTCGAGCGTCGCGATGTGAATGATGTCGGACAAGGGCGATTAACTCGGACGGACCTGCGCGGCGAGCTCCGCAAACCAGTCAAGGACGATCCGCAGATCGGCGCGGCCCTGCGGCCGGGCGCTGCCGTGATGGACGATGGTCGGCGAAGCCGCGACGAGCGCCGGCGCGCTGTGAATCGCCGCCCCCAGCGTGTTGCCTCCGGCGGTGAAGTAGAGGGTGGCGCCATCGTTCGACCAGGACGGCCACGCTCCGCCCGCCGACGACACGCGAACCCGATCGTCGCGGCCTGATGTCGATCGCACGTACACCTCCCATCGTCCGGTGTCGTTCGACATGTAGGCAATCCATCGGCCGTTCGGCGAGAACCGCGCCCACGTGTCGTCGAACATCGAGCGGGCCAGGACGCGGCGTGCGCGGGTGCGCACATCGATGACCCAGATGTCGGCGCCCGTCAGCGGCTGGTAGTCCGTAACGGCCAGCAGCGTTCCATCACGCGACCACGACGTCGGGAACTGCTGCCATGGGCCCGCCAGGGTAAAGGGACCCGCCTTGCTGAATACGAACGCCATCTCGAGACCGTCCGGCGTCCATGACGGGCTGATCGCATCACGCGCGTCTGCCAGCAACCAGGGATCGCTCGCGGCAGTCGCCTGGTCCCATGTGTCGAGGTGAAGTGGGGTAGCGCCTGGTGCGGTGACATAGACGAGCGCGCCAGTGTGCGAAATCGCGAAGCGCGGAAGCGCGTCACGGACGATCACCCGATCGACGCGCGATTGCCCGAACATGGCAAACACGATGGCCACGCCGATCGTGGCGACGACGTACGAGACGCTCGCGACGACGATGGGGCGCCACTCTGGGCCGGAAAAAAATGGCACTACCGCGGGCCCGG